>NZ_JBCGFB010000008.1:0-95062 GCF_038752175.1 Nocardia sp. No.11
CGGCCCCGCCGCGCGGTTCGGCGGCGCCCGCCCGGCTTTCGCCGTCGGCGCGGGTGTCGCCCGCACCGTCGGTGTCGGCTCGCGACTCGCCGGTGCCGCCGTCTCCGAGGACTTCCGGTGTGGCGGAACGACTTTCCGGAGCCGACGGGGTTCCGTCGGGCAGTCCGGTCCGAACCTCCGGCGCGCCGGGGCGGGTCGACGGCTGTCCGCCCTGCCCCTGCGAGGTCTGCTGACCGGGCGTCGCCTGCTGCCCCGGTGTGGATTGAGCTGGGCTGGAAGGTGTTTGCGCCGGGGGGGCCGCAGGCTGACCAGCAGCGGGGGTCGCCGCTTGGCCCGTGACGGGCGCCTGGCCGGTCGCCCCCGGGGTCGGCCCGCCGGTGGCCACCGGGCCTGCACCGACCATCCCGGTCGCCGGCGCCGCACCGACCTGGGCGGTGGCGTCCCGGTTGGCCATCTGGGTGTCGTTGGCCTGGGTGACCGGCTGACCGCCGGACTGCGCGTCGGTGCGGGTCCCGTCGTTGACGCCCACACCGCCGGCGTCCGCCTCGGCTTCCCCGGCGCGCGAGGTATCGGGCCCCGAATCAGACTGTGCCACAGGGCCTTCACCCTCGGCACGGGCGCCGCTGTCCTGACTGCCACCGTCCTGACGCCCACCGTCGCCGACCTGTGTGTCCCCGGTCTGCACCTCCGGCTTGGACTCCTGGCGTCCGCTCCCGGCACCGCCGCCATCGGACGCCGTCTGCCCGTCGTCTCCGGAATCCTGATTCGCCTGTCCCGCAACGGTATTCGTCGGGCCGTCACCCTCGGCTTCCGGCGTGGTCCCGCCGGCGGGGCGCATGGACTGGCTGTCGTCGCCCGCGCCTGCCCGCGCCTCACCCGAGCCTTCGTCGCCCATGGTGTCGTCGCCCGCACCGGCGCGCACGCCGTCGTCGCCGCCCACACCGGTCGCACCGTCGTCGGCGCCCGCCCGATTCTCACCGTCTGCACCGGGGCGGTTGGTCGAACCGTCACCACCGGCGGTGTTGCTGTCCTGCCCGAAGGTCCCGAGGTCGTAGCCGGGCCCCATGGCCTCGCGGATCCGGGAACTGAAGCTCGGGCGCTCGAACAGGCCGGGGTTCATCTTGGACCACGCGGCGTTGGCGCCTGCCTTGTTCAGGCCGGAGATACCGCCGTTGGTCGCGCCCGCGCTCCACATGAGCGGATCGGCGGCCGCGGTCTTGAGGTTGTCCCAGGCCTTGTCCCAGCCCTGGGTGAAGCCGTCGTAGGCGAACTGGCCGAGCATGCCGCCGCCCGCGCCGACCAGACCGGCGCCGGTGCCGGTGATCGCGCCCTTGAGCCACGGCGACATTCCGTCGCCGAGCCGCTTGCCGAGGAAGTTGCCAAACGGACCGGCCGCCAGACCACCCGCGGCGGAGCTGACCGCCGCGGCCTTCACCTGGTTCCAGTCGATCTCCTTGCGGTGGCCCTGATCCACCTGCCACTGCTGGACACCGAGTTCCTGCAGGGTGCCGAGCGCGGTGTCGATCGCCACGTGCTGGGCGGCGAACTTCAGCACCCGGGTGATCACAGCCTTCGCGCCGTGGCGCAGGATCGCGGCCAGCACCCGGCCGAAGATGGTGCGCGCCACGACCCGGGTCGCCGCGATCGCGGCCGCCTCCACCGCGGGCGCGGTCGGCGGAAAGATCCACGCCGCAGCGATTTCCAGCGCCAGCAGTCCGAGCGACGACAGGAACATGATCTTCGTGTATTCGATCTCGGTACCGGTCTGATAGACCGAATCGCCGAGAATGTCGAACAATTCGGCGAGCTTGGTCACCGATTGGTCGCCGCGGGCCATTCCCTCGAAGGCCTTGAGCATCTCATCGACGCCCTCACCCTGCGGATACGCCTTGAACGCAGCGTCTTTGGCGGCATCGATGTCGTCGACGAGACCACGAAGACTGTCGGCGGCCGTGCGCCAGTCCTCGGCCATGGCCCACATCTCGTCTTCGTTGCCTTCTGGCCATTCCATGCCAGCGAGGATCGAGAGCCAGTGCAGCCCGGACGGCAGATCGATCATGGAGGGCTACGTCACCAGCTCGAGTCCGTGAACGTCGCCATCGCCCCTCATCCCTCCGCAGTGGTGCCGAGTCGAGCACACCACAAGTCGTTCGCCTGCGCAACAGAGTCGCAGGCACCGGCGAATCACCGGTGACGACAGAATGAACGAGAGGCGGCCGGAACGTGCCCCCGGCGCCGCCATCCACCGGTCGGTACGGATGAACTTGACGACCCGGTTGCGCACGCGAAGGATCGAGGTCGGCGGCTCGCCGAAGCGCGGGCTCGACCGACCAGCACGGACCGACGAGCACGAGAGCCGGGCACGAACTCCAGAACACCGAGAGCAGGACGCACGCAATGGAATTGAAGCCCGTGGCCATGTACCGCGAGATGTATGAGGGCGCGCACGACGAGCTGCCCTCGGTACACGACGCGCCCACCGGCGCCGTCGAAGCCGACCGCGAGCGAATCCTGAACTACATGCGCAAGGTCCGCGCGATCTTCGATGTCATGGGCGAAGCACCCGACCTGTTCACCCCCGGCACCGACATCGAGGGCGGCCCCTCCCTCTACTCCGACGGCGTCTGGATCTGGCGCGAGGACTCCCTGAAGTACCTCGCCGACCAGCCCCTCGTCCTCCCGGCCGAGTTCGTCGACCATGTCCGCGCCCTCGACTACACCCCGCAGAACTTCGACACCCGCGACCCCGATTTCGACGCGGCGTTCCTGTCGTACTTCTGACCGTGCCGTCCTTGCCTGTCGCGAGCCAAGAGGAGAAACCGTTGACCGACTTCCGAACCCGGACCCCCGACGAGGTCGCCGAGCTGGGCAGTCGACTGCGCGCACTCGACTGGTCCTGGCAGCTCGCCGAAATACCCCAGATCGCCGAACGATTCGGCTGGCGCGTCGTCGCCACTTCGGAAGACGACGACTGGGCCATGCTCGATACCGGCCTCGGCTCGGCCAGCGGAAAGGTCTTCGCCGACGACGGCGACGTCGAACAGATCCAGGTCAGCGCCAGCACCATCGGCCCCGACACCGACCAGACCCACACCCTCGTCCAGCAGGCCTACACCGCGATGGCCGCGCGACTCGAGGCGACGCTGGGCGCGCCGAGCGCCCGGATCACCGACGGTAGTCCCCAGCTGCGCTGGACCGGCTCCGCCTCGACACTGATCCTCGCGGCGCTCCCCCGCTCGATCACCCTCACCCTGGCGTCCAACGAATGGCTGGAACTCTTCGACGAAGGCGTCGAGCTCTCCCGACAGGGGCAGCTGTGACCGATTGGACCGCGTTCGCCGAACATCTGGCCGCCGAGCTCGAAGCCCTTCCGCTCGGCGCACGGGTGATCGTCTTCGAACCCGAACCCGCCCGCATCCGCCGCTTCGTCCAGTTCGCTCGCGACGAAGACGTGCTGTCGGCTCAGCTGATCGGTGACCGGTTTCTCGACGAGAGCCGGCGGCCCGACCCTGCCGGGTACCGGGCGATCACCGACGCCGGCTGGAACCAGCCCGACGTGGACAACGCCCATCTGTGGTGGGTCGACTTCGACGCGCCGATCACGGGCGAAGACCGTCGCCGCGCCGCCGAGCTCGCCGTCGCCGGACTCCGCGACGGGTACGGCATCACCAGCCCCGCCGGGCTCGTCTACGACGCCTGGACGGACCGCGCCGGCCACCCCGATCTCGACCTGCCCACGCTGGGCCTGAGCCGTCAGTCGATGCAGTAGCGGCCGGACCGAGCGCGTCGAGTTCGCCTCCTACGTCAACCCGTTGCGGTTGCCCTGTTCCATCTTGTCGATGTAGTCGGCGCTCTCGGTCTGGCCGTCCGCGAAGTCGCCCATGGACTTCGCCATGGTCTTGACGTTGTCGCTGGTGTTGGTCCAGGAGGAGTCGTAGCCGTCGTTGCCGCCGGGGCCGTCGTTGAAGCTCTGGCCGAGTTTGTCGTTGCCCCAGACGTTTCCGCGCCCGTTCAGCGAGCTGTTCAGGGTATTGATGATGTTGGTGAGCTGGGTTCCGACATTGCGCGACTTGCCCGCCGCGGTCCGGAAGTTGTCGGCGTCGTATTCGAACGTCATCGCCCTCATCCCTCCACGAGTGGTAGCACCGAGCACACCACAAGTCCTTCGCCTGCGCAACAGTCTCACACGGCGGAGCGAACCTCGCGTGACGCCGCCGTGAACGTCCGGTACCTAGGCGTTCGCCTCCCAATGGGACTCCACCCGCGACATCATTCGCTCGATCGAGCTGTTGACCGCGTCGACCAGATCGGATCTGGACATCGGTGTGGCGAGCGGGTTCTCGTTCGGCAGGCCGATGACGTAGCGGCCGTCGTCAGGCAGGTCGCGCCAGACCAGGATGTCGCGGTGCATGCCACGGGAGCCGAACATCGACTGGTTCTGCAGGATGTTGATCGTGCCGGTGCGCTCGGCGGGCCGATTCAGGAATTCGGCACTGCGATCGACGATCGAGGTGTCGGCTTCCTCGAAGAACATCGAGGTCTGTCGCTGCTGGTCGTCGTCGCGGCCGGTGCCGGTGACCAGCGGGATGATGCCCCCGCGCCCCGCGCCGGTGGCGGGCATGAGGTCGACGATCGCGTCGGCGAGCCCGTACGGCCCGATGTCGACGACGACGTAACCGCCACTGTGGGTGGGGGTTTCACCCGGAAGCTGGTAGATCAGATACCCGCTGGCACCGGCCCGGGCGGCGCGCGCCTTGAGCCAGTACTCGGCGTTGCTGCGCGCGTCGTCCTTCCAACCGCGCAGGCGCACATACGCTTCCGGCCGTTCGAGCACGTCGAAGACCGTGCGCAGCGCCGGATCGGCGGTGTGCTGTAGCCGCTGCCAGACCTGGTACTTCTCGGCCTCGTAGTCCTCGTGCAGACGCGTCGTGGACTGGAAGGTCAGTGGGCGTGGCAGATCGGTGCCGACGAAGCGCTGCCACAGCACCCGGAATTCGATGTCGGTGAGTTCCCAGCGCTGGCTCACGCGCCGACCTCCGGACGCGCACGGGTGATCGTTCCGGGATCAGTGTCGTCGAGTGGTGCAATCGGCGCGTGGAACTCCTGGTCGGGCATCGAGAACGCCTGGTCGGGCAGCTCGAGCACCGGGACCGACGCTTCGGCGCCCTCGACCACCTGGGCGGGCGCCTCGGTCGACAGCGACTCCGCGACCAGGCCGGTGATGGGGGCGACGATCTCGTCCAGGCCGGACAGCAGGTTGGAGAAGTCGGGCAGCGACGCCCGCGAAGCCGTGGCGGTTTCCGTCGTCTCCCCGGGCACGCCGGCGCCGTCGGGATCGGAGGTCGCGGTTTCGACGCCGAGCAGTTCGGCCAGCGGCGACAGCGCGGGGTTGCCCGCGATCAGCCCGGTGAGCTCGGGCGACTGCGCGAGGATCTCCTTCAGGTCGGGGAACTGACCGAGGAGGTTGCCGAGCTGGCTGAAGTCGGGTAGGCCCGACGCGGTGGTCGAGCCGGTCGTGTCGGCCGAGATCTGTTGCAGCGCAGTGGCCAGCGAGGGCAGCGCCTGCGTCAGGGAACTGACGGCGGAGGTGACCGCCGACATCACCGAGGACAGGATGCTCGACATATCGCCCGAGCCCGAACCACTGCTCGAGCCGGTCGACCCGCCCGACCCCGCGACCGAGCCGGTCGAGCCGGTCGAGCCGGTCTGACCGGTCGACCCGGTCTGCCCGGTGCCACTCTGGGTGCCCTTGGTCCCGTTCTGCTGCAACGCGGACTGCGCCTGCTGGGCGGCCTGCAACGCCGCCTGCTGGGCGGCCTGGCTGGCAGCCGTCTGCTGGGAACCGCCACCGGAGTTGTTGCTTCCGCCACCGGAGTTGTTGCCGCCGCCGTTGTTGCCGCCGCCGTTGTTGTTTCCGGCGTTGTTGTTGTTTCCGGCGTTGTTGCCGCCGTTGTTGTTGTTGCCGTTGTTGTTGTTATTGTTGTTGTTGTTCGGCGTCGTCACCGGGCCCTTGGGCGCCGCGGGTTCGGCCGCCGCCGGGAACAACTTCTCGGTGTTCATCACCCCGTTGACGTAGTGACGCTCGTACCGATCGCGGTTCTCCTGCAGATCGTCGTCGCACTTGTCCTCGGTCTCGATCGGCATGCAGACCTTGGTCGCGTACAGCCAGTTCGCGGTGTACTCGAGGTTCGACTGCATCATCCTGAAGGAATCGCTGGCCACCATCGCGGATTTGCCGAAAGTGGCGATCGCCGCCCGCGCGGTGTCGCCGCCCTGGCTCTGCCACCGATCGGCGGTGATCGAGGCGAGCTTCTGGTCGAGGTCGTAGGCGGCGCCGTGCACCGCGTTGGCCATCGCCTCCCAGATCGGGGCGTCGTTGGCCACTTCCTGCCAGGAGATGCGCTGACCGAGGTCGTACATGTCGCGCCAGGACATGTTGTCCGCCGCCCGCACCGGAATCCGCACCCCCACCGACTCCGCGGTCGCGGTACCCACGTGCTTGGGCACGTTGGCGGTCTCGATGTCGTAGTTGTGCTTCTCCATCTTGATTTCCATGCCGGTGCCCTGTCGCACCTTGACATCGACTTCCCAGTGCGCCGGCTTGTAGCCACCGGCTTCGGTGACCTCGCCCTTCAGGTCCTTGGCTCCGGGCGCGGAATTCACGTCCTTCAGCTGCCCCTTGAGCGCGGCGATATTGTCGCCCGAGCCCTTGTCGGTCTCGGTGTAGGACTCGCCCGCGGCCTTGAACATGGTCACCAGGTCCTCGAGCGAATCGATGTAGCGCCCGATGAGGTCCTTGGCCTGGGTGGCTTCGGTGATGAACTTGGTCCGCAGTGGTGGACCCGCGTCGACCTGGCTGCCGCCGAGCTTCGACTCGTCGTAGTTGTTGAGATCGTGGTCGCGAATCAGGTTCTGACAGCCCTTGAATATCTCGATCGCCGAGCTACACGCCTTGGCGGCTTCGAGCGCGGCGCCCGTCTCCACCTTGATCTTGGCCTTGCCCGCCAACCCCTCGTAGGGAGAATCTCCCACGCCAACCGCTCCTCGCAGCGCCCCACCGACGACCCTCGCGCAGTCGGCTCGATCGCATGCATTCTAGTAAGCAATGCGAAATATGCACAGCCACAGGGAAACACCGGACTCCCTCGTGGATGAACATCCGGGTTCGCCGGACGGTCCGGCAGCCACCGCCGATCTGTGCCAAACTCGGACGACACACTGAACGGCCGCCCAGTGGCCGTGCTCGAACGATGGATGAGGCCAGGATTGACGTCGCGATGGAATTGCTCATGACCGATGTGAGCGGCCTCGAACGGCGCGTAGCGGCCGACCGTACCGCGACCAGAAGCCAGGCCCCCGCCGACTACCTGCGGCTGGCCGGCTCCCTCGCCGAGCTGGCCCAGGGCCTACTCGCCACCCGGGATGATCCGTCGGGTCGCGATCGCACCGCCGAGGCGCTGGAACCGGCCCAGGAGGCGGTCGCCATCCGGCTGCACTGGCTGGTCGGCGGCTACGTCAGCTACGAATACGCCGGTGCGCTGCAGGATTCGCTGCGGCTGTTCGAGCAGGCGACGCGGCTGGTCGGACATCGGCAGCTGGCCACCAACACCATTCGCAGCGCGTGCCAGGCGTATCGCCAGGTCGCGCAGGACTATCCGGATGTGCAGCCGATGTGCGCCGACGGGCTGTCCAAGTGCGGCGTGTGGTTGATGCGGCTCGATCACGACGCCGCGGTGGCGGCCACCGAGGACGCGGTGCGGATCCGCGCCGCCATGTACGCGCGCACCTGCGAACAGCCCGGCAAGTATCTGGCCAGCCTGAGCACACTGCTGCGCACGATGATGGTCGGCCGCTCACGCAAGCAGGCCATCGCGAGCTATCGCACGCTGTATTCCGAGGTCACCTCCGCGGCGAGCACCGCGCGATTGCGCGAGACCCGGGTCGAAGAACTCGATCTCACCGTCAAGACCACCCAGGCGCTGATCAAGCTGGGCGCGCCGACGCTGGAGCGGGCCGGGCGGCTCACCCAGCAGCAGATCCTCTACCAGTCGGGTGGCGACCTGGCCACCATCGACGAGATCAATTGGCGGCTGGCGCTGGTCGGGCTCAAGCCGCTCGCGGCGGGCGCGATGCCGGAACCGCCGTCGCGGCCGGTGGAGATCTCGGCGACCTACGGCGCGCTCGCGGTGCGCTGCTCGGCGCCGGACGCGCTCGAGCAGGTGCGGGCGGCGATCGTGGCGGCTTTCGCGCGCGACGGTGTCGAGCCGGTGGACCCGGGACGATTCGCCGGGGTGCACGAAAAGCACTGGGGGGTCAAGGAACCCGTCACCAACCCGGCCGTAGAGCTGTCCGCCGATGTGGTGCTGGTCGAGAAGTCCTCCGGCAGCTGGATTTCGGTGAAGAGCCTGAACTGGGAGATCGGCGCGCTCGGCAAGCATCCGCTCGCCGTGCGGCTCTCGGAGAAGTGGCCGGTCCTGACCGTCGCCACCATCGAGAACATCTCCTACGAGCTCTGCCTCTACGACAACGGCGTCGCCACCCAGTACGCCGCGCTCGGCAGGCCCGCCGGACAGGCCCCGCTCGACGCGCCACTGGCGCCCCTGGACTTCGCGACCCTGGCCGACTACGGCGCCGACTACGCCTCCGAAACGCAGGTCCGCGCGGCCTTCGGCAACGCGCCGATGTTCGCCAAGGTCACCGAGCTGCCCGGCAGCGGCATCCGGCAGGCCGCGGAGAGTCGCCCGCTCACCGAGTACGGCACCGACATTCTGTTCTTCGGCAAGCCCTGACCCGTCGTCGGCGCCTGGCATGATCGGTGCTTGTGCGAGTACTGCTGCAGCGGGTGACCAGTGCCCAGGTGAGCGTCGACGACGAGGTGGTCGGCCGGATCGACCCGGCCGGCGCGGGGGTGCCGCACGGGCTGCTCGCCCTGGTCGGGGCCACCCATACCGATACCGAGGCGACCGCGAAAGCCCTGGCGGACAAGGCGTGGCGGCTGCGGATTCTCGACGGTGAGCGCTCCGCCGCGGACCTGAACGCGCCCATCCTGGTGGTCAGCCAGTTCACCCTCTACGCCAATACCGCCAAGGGCAGGCGACCGTCCTGGAACGCGGCCGCCCCGGGGGAACATGCCGAACCTCTCGTCGACACCTTCGCCGATACCCTGCGCGAACTCGGCGCGACCGTGGCCACCGGGCACTTCGGCGCGCACATGCGCATCGAGCTGACGAACGACGGCCCGGTCACCATCCTGCTGGAAGGCTGACCGGGCCGTCGTTCGAAACCTGCTGCGCGCCGACTACTCCGGGCGCAGGGTGAGAATGCGCGGACCGTCCTCGGTGACGGCGACGCTGTGCTCCCAGTGCGCGGCACGGGTGCCGTCGGTGGTGACCACGGTCCACTCGTCGTCGAGGGTCTTGGTCTCGGTGGTGCCCAGGGTGAGCATCGGCTCGATCGCCAGGACCGAGCCGACGACCAGGCGCGGGCCCTTGCCGGGGGCGCCCTCGTTCGGCAGGAACGGGTCCATGTGCATCTCGCGGCCGATGGCGTGACCGCCGTAGCCGTCGACGATGCCGTAGGCCCGGCCGTGCTCGCGCTCGGCGGCGCGGGTGCCGAGCTCGATGGCATGCGAGACGTCGGTGAGGCGATTGTCCGGCAGCATCGCGGCGATGCCCGCTTCCATCGACAACTTGGTCGCCTCGCTCAGCAGCGCGTCGGCCTCGATGATGGTGCCGACGCCGAACGTCCACGCCGAGTCACCGTGCCAGCCGTCGAGGATGGCACCGCAGTCGATGGAAACGAGATCACCCTCGGTGAGAATTTCCTTCGCCGAGGGGATCCCATGGACCACACGATCGTTGACCGAAGAACAGATCGAGCCGGGGAAGCCGTGGTAGCCCTTGAACGACGGCACGGCGCCCGCGTCCCGGATCACCTGCTCGGCGACCTCGTCCAGCTCCAGCGTCGAGACGCCGGGCTTGGCCGCGGCGCGGACGGCGACGAGCGCCCGCCCGACGATCGCGCCGGCTGCCGCCATGGCATCCAGCTCGCCCGCCGAACGGAACGGCACGACCTTCTTCTTACGGTTGAAGACCATCCGGCCTCAGTACTCCGATCGGTGGTTACTGACCGAGCGCCTTCAGCGCCCGTGCGTTGACTTCGTCGACCTCGCCGATACCGTCGACGGTCACGACCAGACCGTCGTAGTACTCGAGCAGCGGCTCGGTCTCCTCACGGTAGACCCGCAGCCGGTTGCGGATGACGTCCTCGGTGTCGTCGGCGCGCCCACGGGCGAGCATGCGCTCGACCACGGTGTCCTCGGCGACCACGAAGCACAGCACGGCGTCGAGCGCGGTGCCGTTGTGCTCGAGGATCTTCTTCAGCGCGTCGGCCTGGTCGGTCGTGCGCGGGTACCCGTCGAGGACGAAGCCGTTCGCCGCGTCCGGCTCACCGACGCGGGCCTCGACCATGCGGTTGGTGACGTCGCTCGGGACGAGGTCACCCGCGTCCATGTACTTCTGCGCTTCGCGACCGAGGGCGGTCTGCTGGCTGATGTTCGCGCGGAAGAGGTCTCCGGTGGAGATGTGCGGAACGCCCAGCTTTTCCGACAGCAGGACGGCCTGAGTACCCTTGCCGGCACCCGGCGGACCGAGCAGAACAACTCTCACTTGAGGAACCCTTCGTAATTTCGATTCATCAGCTGGCTCTCGATCTGTTTGACCGTGTCGAGACCCACGCTGACCATGATGAGGACCGCAGTACCGCCGAACGGCAGGTTCGCCGCTCCACCGGTCGAGCCCATGTCCAGGAACAGGTTCGGGAGGACGGCGACCAGACCGAGGTAGATCGAGCCAGGCAGGGTGATGCGGCTCAGAACGTAGTTGAGATAGTCGGCGGTCGGCTTGCCCGGACGGTAACCGGGAATGAAGCCGCCGAACTTCTTCATCTCATCCGCGCGCTCCTCCGGGTTGAAGGTGATCGCGACGTAGAAGTAGGTGAAGAACACGATCAGACCGAAGTAGATCGCGATGTAGACCGGGTTGCCCGGGTTCACCAGGTACTTCTGGATGATCTCCTGCCACCAGCTCGGCTCCGTCGCCGTGCTGGACCCGGTCAGCTGCGCGATCAGGTTCGGCAGGTAGAGCAGCGAGGACGCGAAGATCACCGGGATGACGCCGGCCTGGTTGACCTTCAAGGGCAGGTAGGTCGAGGAACCGCCGTACATCTTGCGACCGACGACGCGCTTGGCGTACTGCACCGGAATCCGGCGCTGGCCCTGCTCGACGAAGATCACGGCCACCAGGATCACCAGGACGGCGGCACACACGAGGCCGAAGATCAGGCCACCGTCGGAGTCGAGGATCCGCTTGCCGTCGATCGGCAGGCGGGCGGCGATACCGGCGAAGATGAGCAGCGACATGCCGTTACCGACACCGCGCTCGGTGATCTGCTCACCGAACCACATGACCAGCGCGGCACCGGCGGTCATCACCAGGACGATGATGATCATGCCGAAGATGCTGGTATCGGCGAGGATGGGCTCGGTGCAGCCCTGCAGCAGCTGACCGCGCGCGGCGAGCGCGACGAGACCCGTGGCCTGCAGGATCGCCAGCGCGATCGACAGGTACCGGGTGTACTGCGTCATCTTGGTCTGGCCTGCTTGGCCTTCCTTGCGCAGTTCCTCGAACCGCGGGATGACGACGGTCAGCAGCTGGATGATGATGCTCGCGGTGATGTACGGCATGATGCCGATCGCGAACACCGACAGCTGCAGTAGCGCACCACCGGAGAAGAGATTGATGAGCTGGTAGATACCGGCGGAATCACCGCCGGAGACCAGCTTCACGCAGTCCTGGACCGCGCGGTAGTCGACGCCGGGGGACGGCAGCGCGGCACCCAACCGGTACAGCGCGATCAACCCCAGCGTGAAGAGAATCTTCCGCCGTAAGTCCGGAGTCCGGAAGGCCGATACGAAGGCGGAAAGCACAGATCCTCCTGGCGAACGACATGGTCATGCCATGCGACTTCGGTTCTACGGAAACGTCAGCCGATGACGAGCTTGGCAGACAACACTTGAACTCTAACAGTGACACCGGACGAGCTCGCGACTCGTCCGGTGTCCACTGCTGACTAACAGTACCGTCAGGCCAGTTCGGTGACAGTGCCACCGGCTGCGGCGATCTTCTCCTTGGCGGAGCCGGTCACCTTGTCGGCGGTCACCTGGACCGCCACGCCGATCTCACCGTCGCCGAGAACCTTGACCAGCTCGTTCTTGCGAACGGCGCCGGCCGCGACGAGCTCGGCCTTACCGACCGTGCCGCCCTCGGGGAACAGCTCCGCGATGCGGCCCACGTTCACAACCTGGTACTCCACGCGGAAGCGGTTGGTGAAGCCCTTCAGCTTCGGCAGGCGCATGTGCAGCGGCATCTGGCCACCCTCGAACGCCGGGGAGACGTTCTTGCGGGCCTTGGTGCCCTTGGTACCGCGACCGGCGGTCTTGCCCTTGGAACCCTCACCGCGACCCACACGGGTCTTCTCGGTCTTGGAACCCGGCGCAGGACGCAGGTGGTGCAATTTGATGGTCATGTCAGACCTCCTCAACAGTTACGAGGTGGCGCACGACGTTGATCAGACCGCGGTTCTGAGCGTTGTCCTCGCGGACAACACTCTGACGGATCTTGCGAAGGCCCAGCGTACGCAGGGAGTCCTTCTGATTCGCCTTGGCGCCGATGGTGCTCTTGATCTGGGTCACCTTGAGATCAGCCATGGTCAGGCTCCCTGTCCCGCACGCGCACGCAGCATGCCCGCCGGAGCGACATCCTCGATCGGCAGACCGCGACGCGCGGCAACCTCTTCGGGACGCTGGAGCATCTTGAGCGCGGCAACCGTCGCGTGAACGACGTTGATCGCATTGTCGCTACCGAGCGACTTGGCCAGAATGTCGTGAATGCCGGCGCATTCGAGCACGGCACGCGCCGCGCCACCGGCGATCACACCGGTACCGGGCGAAGCCGGACGCAGCATGACGACGCCGGCCGCCGCCTCACCCTGAACCGGGTGGGTGATGGTCGAGCCGATCATCGGGACGCGGAAGAAGCCCTTACGAGCCTCCTCGACACCCTTCTGGATGGCCGCGGGAACTTCCTTGGCCTTGCCGTAGCCGACGCCGACCAGACCGTTGCCGTCACCGACGATCACGAGGGCGGTGAAGCTGAAGCGACGACCACCCTTCACGACCTTGGAGACACGGTTGATCGCGACTACGCGCTCGAGCTGGTTCTTCTCGGCAGCGTTGTCGCGGCGGTCGCCGCCACCGCGACGATCGCCACCACCGCGGCGGTCGCCACGGTTGCCCTCGGGGGCATTGCTGTTCTGTCCGGCGGGTCCGTTGCCGCCGTCACGCCGCTGACGTCCCGGCATCAGACGTTCCTTCCGTTCGAAATAACAGTCATCAGAACTTCAACCCGCCTTCACGAGCGGCATCGGCCAGCGCCGCGATGCGGCCGTGGTAGTCGTGACCACCACGGTCGAACACGACCGACTCGATACCGGCAGCCTTGGCGCGCTCGGCGATCAGCTGACCGACCTTGGCGCCCTTGGCGGACTTGTCGCCCTCCAGCGCGCGCACATCGGCCTCGATCGAGGACGCGGCGGCAATGGTCTTGCCCACCGAGTCGTCGACGAGCTGAGCGTGCAGGTGCCGCGAGGAGCGGTTGACCACCAGGCGCGGACGCTCGGTGGTGCCGACGACCTTCTTGCGCAGACGGAAGTGACGGCGGGTCTTGGACAGCCGACGCTTGGTCGAGTTGTCCTTGCCCAGCGGAATCCGCTTGGCCTTCTGGTTAGCAGTTTGCGCCATGATCACTTACCCGTCTTTCCGACCTTGCGGCGAACGACCTCGCCGGCGTAGCGGATGCCCTTGCCCTTGTACGGGTCGGGCTTACGCAGTCCGTGGATGACAGCGGAGATCTGGCCGACCTTCTGCTTGTCGATGCCGGACACAGAGAACTTGGTGGGCGATTCCACCGCGAAGGTGATGCCCTCCGGGGCCTCGATCGGCACCGGGTGGCTGTAGCCCAGGGCGAACTCGAGGTTCGAGCCCTTGGCGGCCACACGGTAACCGACACCGAAGATTTCCATCTTCTTCTCGTAGCCCTTGGTGACACCCTCGATCATGTTGGCGATCAGGGTGCGGGACAGGCCGTGCAGCGAGCGGTTGGCGCGCTCGTCGTTGGGACGGGCCACCTCCAGCTCGTTACCTTCACCCTTGGTGACGGTGATCGGCTCGGCCACGGTGTGCGACAGGGTGCCCTTGGGCCCCTTCACCGTGACGACCTGGCCGTCGATGGTGACGTCGACGCCGGCCGGAATCTCGATGGGCTTCTTACCAATACGCGACATTAGTCCTGACCTCCCTTACCAGACGTAGGCGAGGACTTCGCCGCCCACGCCCTGCTTGGCCGCCTGACGGTCGGTGAGCAGACCGGTCGACGTGGAAATGATCGCCACGCCGAGGCCGCCGAGGACCTTGGGCAGGTTGGTGGACTTCGCGTACACACGCAGACCCGGCTTCGAGACGCGACGCAGGCCCTGCAGGCTGCGCTCACGGCTGGGGCCGTACTTCAGATCGACGACGAGGGCCTTGCCCACCGGCGCGTCTTCGGTGCGGTAATCGGCGATGTAGCCCTCACGCTTCAAGATCTCGGCGATGTTCGCCTTGAGCTTGGAGTGGGGCGCCTTCACCTGATCGTGGTACGCCGAGTTGGCGTTGCGCAGACGCGTCAAGAAGTCTGCGATCGGATCAGTCATGGTCATGGTTAGACCTCGACACCTTTCTCGCTGCGGTTCCCATGCAGCATCGGCGCGCTCACACACGCCGACCGTGGGCCTACAACAATTCGGCTGGTCCGGACGGCACTTACCGACCGGATGAGTTCTCTTAACGAGCTCTCGGCGCCTGGACCGTCCGCCCGCTTACACACATCAGCGAGGCGCCAGCGGACACAGAGGTGCCCAGGCAACCGCTCTAGTGTAGGCAACGCCGTGGTCAGGACCAAATCGGGGTCGGTTCGCGCGGCCGGATGCGTCAGGCCGCGACCGCGCGCGCCGCCTTGGCGGTGAGCATCGCCGCGGCGGCCGAGACGGCGGCGGCCACGATGAGCATCAGCTCGCCACCGACGACCAGGCTCATCACACCACCGAGGAAGGCGCCGACCGCGAAGGCCGCGTACTGCCCGCCGTAGCCGAGCCAGTCGCGAGCGCTACCGCCGCTGACATGGCTTTCGATCCCCTGGCTCAGCTTCACGACGGTCCCGGTGGCATAGCTCAGCGGGACGCTGGTCTCGCCGTTCTTCACGAACGCGGTGTTGAGCGCGCCGACCGCGAAGGCGACGAACGCGATGGGGATGAACCCCACCTCCTGACCGCCGGTGCGGTCGAGGGCGAAGTCGACGACCGCGGCCACCACCAGCGCCGCGGTGGTCACCGCCGCGGCGCCGTGGCGGCTGTCGCGCCACCACCGCCTGCGCAGCAGCGAGGCGACGAACACGCCGAGCCCGAACGAGAAGAGCAGCGTGATGGCACCGACGGCCAGCAGCTGATCATTGTCGAACCAGCCGAGAACGGCCCGCTCGGTATTTCCGGTCATGAATGTCACGAAATATCCGGCGGAATGCGTATAGGCGGCCGCGCCGATGAATCCGGCCAATATCGAAAGAAAGGCGACCATCGGCATCGCGCCCGCGGGAATCCCGCGTAGCGGCGCCCGGTGGGCCAGGTCACGCCCGGTTTTCTCTGTGGTTGTCGTCACCATCCCACTCCTCCGGTTGTCCTGGAATTAGGGATCGTCTTTGACACCCGGTCGCGCCACATTTCCGCGCGACCATCCCGACCCTAGCGATGGATCAGAGGGTCGGCCACCGCGATTTCACGATTATCGGGAAAAACACAGAATTGACCTCGGGATATTTAACCTCACGTTCACCGAACAATTCGAAACAAATTCCCGCGCGGGCGGTCCGAACCAGACCGGACGGGGGTGCGCTCGGCGAATTCCGTTCGCCGCCAACTAGTTTCCTGAGGAAAGCATGTGATAGCTTCGCGAGGTTCGCCCGATCTGTGCAGGAGGCTCGGCAGTTGTATTCGCGCTCTGGGCGCCGTGGAACTCGCCGTAGCTGGACTCGCGTTCTCGCTGTTCTGCTCGGTCTCGGCGCCCTCACCATCCCCGCGCCCGCCCGCGCCGCCGATCCGTACGTCGACCCGCTCGCCGAGGCCGCCGGCACTCCCGACCTGCGGTGGTCGGATTGCGAGGACGGCTTCTCCTGCGCCTGGGCGCAGGTGCCGCTGGACTACCGCAGTCCGCAGGGCGAGCAGATCGACCTGGCGGTGATCAAGCTGCCCGCGACCGATCCCGACCGGCGCATCGGCACCCTGTTCGTGAACTTCGGCGGGCCCGGACCGTCCGGTGTCGATCGGCTGCGGGAGCGGGCGCGGTGGCCGTGGTTGTTCTCCGAGGAGCTGCGGGCCCGGTTCGATCTGGTGTCGTGGGACCCGCGCTCGGTCGCACGCAGCGCCCCGACCAGCTGTTTTCCCTCGTACGACGAGCAGCAGGCCTACTTCGCGACCTTCCCTGGCACACCGTCGAATCCCGCCGAGGAGCCGGAGTTCTTCGACCGCTCCGCCGATATCGCGGGCCGCTGCGCGGAGTCCGCGGGCCCGATCCTGGCGCACGCCTCGACCGCGAACACCGCCCGCGACCTGGAGTTGCTGCGCCGCGCGGTCGGCGATGCCGCGCTGAGCTATCACGGCATCTCCTACGGCACCCAGGTCGGCGCGGTCTACGCCAACATGTTCCCGGGCCGGGTGCGGGCGATGGCACTGGACGGGTCGCTGGACTTCGAGGGCAATGCGAACGGACACGGCACCGACGGCGCGACCCTGCCGCTGGACACCAGGCAGGGCGTGGCCGACGCCGTCGCCGAGACCTTCGACGCGTTCCTGCGCGCCTGCTCGGCCGCGGGCCCGGACTGCGCGTTCTCGGCGGGCGAGCCGAAACTCAAATGGATCGCGCTCGCCGAACGCGCGCGCTTGGCGCCCATCGTCGTCGACGGCACCCCGTGGACGTACGGGCAGCTCGTCGCGGCCGCGGGCAGCCTCGCGCGCCCGGAAACCTATCCCGACCTGGCGCTGCTGTTGCAGCAACTCTTCGACGCGGGCACCGCGCTGGTTCCGGCCGTGACGCACGACGCGGTCTTCGCGAAAGAGCAGCCGGGCAATCGCGTCGAGGCGTTCTATTCGATCCAATGCGCCGACAGCGCCGTCCCGACCGACCCCGCCGTCTACAGTCGGGCCGGCGCCCTCGAAGACCTGCGCGTCCCGTATTTCGGCCGCACCGCCGTCTTCAACGCCATGCCCTGCGCCTTCTGGCCCATCCACGACGCCGACCGCTACACCGGTCCATGGAACCGCGACACCGCCGCCCCGATCCTGGTCCTCAACAGCAGGTACGACCCGGCGACGCCCCTGCGCGGCGCCGTCGCCGGCGCCGCGCAGCTGGCCAACGCCCGCGTGGTCGTGATCGAAGGCGCGGGCCACAGCAGCATGTACGTGCCCAGCACCTGCGCCGAACACGTCAAGCGCGACTACCTGTTCACCGGCCAACTCCCCCCGGCCGACCTCCGCTGCGGAATCGACCGGTCCCCCTTCCGCTGACCAGCTTCGTCAGCGGGTCACACACACCATGCTGAGCAGCGGGCCGTAGGGATTCTCCGCACTGCCCGCGAGGACGAGCAGTCCACCGACCGGACTGCAGAGCACATCCAGACTCGACGAACCACTGTCCGCGACCGGCGCCTCGGCGTGCGCGGAGGCCGCGGTGACGGCGGGGGTGAGGAGGAACAGGGCAAGAGCGGAGGACACGGCAAACTTCTTCATGGGCCTACCGTGCCGTCCACCCTCGCTGTGCGCACGCCCCGAGTTGCCGGGGCAACAGCTCTGCGGGCTATCCGACGATCATGCACATCAGGTCGTACAGCGGCGGCTTCTCGACGCTGCCCGTGGCAAACAGCACCTGCGCGATCGGCGAGCAGATCAGCGCGGTCTCCGACGACCCCGACCCGCCCTGCGACGACCCCGTTCCGCCCTGCGACGACCCGGATTCGGCGACCGGTGCGGGCGCGACGGGAGCGGCGGAGGCGACGGCGGGCGCAGACAGCAGTGCGCAGGACAGAACAGCGACGGTAGCGATCTTCTTCATGCGCCAAGGGAACACGACAGAGCCGCCCCACAAGAGTGAAATTCGCATATTTCACCCATCTTCCGGTCACCACGCGCGCCGACCGGCCGAATTGTCGGTGCGGACTGCGATCCTGGACATCCATCGACCCGTGTGGGGGAAGAATCAATGACCTACGACGACTGCGGCTGGCACTCGGATACCACGTCGGAGCTGGGCTTGGACAGCGAGGCGGGGGCGACCCATATCGGGATGTTCTACGCGTGGGCCGTCGCCCACGACCTGCATTCGCCGACCGTGCTCGTCTGGGGCGAACCGGAACCCCGGCCGCGACCGGAGCTTGCGGCCTTGCGCGAGCGCACGAAGACACCCGGCCGCTATCTACTCGACCACTGCTGCGGAGAACTGAACGAGGGCGACCTCAATGCCCGCGGCCAGGCATTCGCCGCGGCCGTCTACCGCCAGTACCTGCGCGCCTACGACCGCGTCCCCGAGGTCGCGCGGTACGAGACCACCTATCACGTCCCCGACACGTGGGAGACCTACGACGCCGTCGCACCTCTGCTCGACGAGGCGTGGACGGAATGGCGGGCACACGCCGGCTGATCCATTCCGGAAACGCGCGAAGCACGGAGTCCCGGTGGGGACTCGCCTGCGGTTCGCTCCCCAAGCGACCGTGGGAACAACGACCACGGTCGATCGCCGCCGCCGCGCTGAGGCGATTGCCCGGATTCGGACCACGAGTCCATCGCCCGCATCACCGGGCCGCCCGTTCAACGCATCGACTGACCTCCGAATACGCAGCAGAGCACGGACTCCCTGTCGGGAGCCCGTGCTCTGCTTCGATATTCGCCTAGGTGGCTGCGCTCACGAGGAGCGCGGGGTCACCAGGAGCTCTTGTGCACGCCCGGGAGCTCGCCACGGTGGGCCATCTCGCGCAGGCACACGCGGCACAGGCCGAACTTGCGGTACACCGCGTGGGGGCGGCCGCAACGCTGGCAGCGGGTGTAGGCGCGGACCGCGAACTTCGGCTTGGCGTTGGCCTTGTTGACCAGTGCTTTCTTGGCCATGTGCTCAGTTCTCCTTGAACGGGAAGCCGAGGTGCTTGAGCAGCGCACGGCCTTCTTCGTTGTTGGTCGCAGTGGTCACCACGGTGATGTCCATACCGCGCGGGCGGTCGATGGAATCCACGTCGATCTCGTGGAACATCGACTGCTCGCTGAGGCCGAACGTGTAGTTGCCGTTGCCGTCGAACTGCTTCGGCGACAGACCGCGGAAGTCGCGGATACGCGGCAGCGCGATGGAGACCAGACGATCCAGGAACTCCCACATGCGGTCGCCACGGAGGGTGACCTTGGCACCGATCGGCATGCCCTCACGGAGCTTGAACTGCGCGATCGACTTGGTGGCCTTGCGGACCTCCGGCTTCTGACCGGTGATCAGCTCGAGGTCCTTGATGGCACCGTTGATCAGCTTCGCGTCACGGGCGGCGTCGCCGACACCCATGTTCACGACGACCTTGACGACGCCCGGGATCTGCATCACGTTGGCGTACTCGAACTCGCTGTTCAGCGCGTCCTTGATCTCGGCGCGGTAGCGCGCCTTCAGCCGGGGCTGAGTCTGCTCAGAGGTGGTCATGTCAGATGTCCTTCCCGTTCTTACGGGAGATCCGAACCCGCTTGCCGGTCTCTTCGTCGGTGCGGTAGCCGACGCGAGTCGGGTTACCGTCGGAGTCGACGACCATCACGTTGGAAACCTGGATGGGGGCTTCCTGGGTCACGATGCCACCCGAGGAGGCGCCACGCTGGTTCGCGGAATCCGCGACGTGCTTCTTGATCCGGTTCACGCCTTCGACGAGAACCTTGCCGGTCGCCGGGTAGGCCTGGATGACCTTGCCCTTGGCGCCCTTGTCCTTGCCCGAGATGACGAGGACGGTGTCACCCTTGTGCACCTTCATGGTCAGAGCACCTCCGGGGCCAGCGAAACGATCTTCATGAAGCGCTTGTCACGCAGCTCACGGCCGACCGGGCCGAAGATGCGGGTGCCGCGAGGATCGTTGTCCGGCTTGATCAGCACGGCCGCGTTCTCGTCGAACTTGATGTAGGAACCGTCCGGACGGCGGCGCTCCTTGACGGTGCGCACGACGACAGCCTTGACGACGTCGCCCTTCTTGACGTTCGCGCCGGGGATGGCGTCCTTCACGGTGGCGACGATGATGTCACCGATACCGGCATAGCGACGCGACGAGCCACCGAGCACGCGGATGCAAAGGATTTCCTTCGCCCCGGTGTTGTCGGCGACGCGCAGTCGCGACTCCTGCTGAAT
This sequence comes from Nocardia sp. No.11, assembly GCF_038752175.1. Taxonomy (NCBI): domain Bacteria; kingdom Bacillati; phylum Actinomycetota; class Actinomycetes; order Mycobacteriales; family Nocardiaceae; genus Nocardia; species Nocardia sp. No.11. Next base: position 20,558 of record NZ_JBCGFB010000008.1, read on the forward strand.
CACTTCAGCACCTCCTGGACCTGGATGTATACGTACGCCGGATTGCCGACCCGACGCACATGGTCAGTCACCCTCCGGACGCGCGCCTGCCAGCGGAAATACCTACCACTGGGGGTTCACTGCCGGATTGCGGGCGCAGAGCTCCCGCAGGCAACCGGTCTAGTGTAGGTGAATCCCCAGGTCGACCCAAATCGGGGGTCGTTCCCACAAATCTGAAGCAGATATGTTTCAAATCTCTGTGGGCGCGGTCACGCCGTTGCTACGGTCGCCCTGCTCGTCGAGGTACGAGCTGATGAGGAGTCGCACATGCACATCACCCTGCCGACCATCCGCCGGATCGCGACCACCGCGAGCGCCTTCGCCGCCGTGCTCGCCCTGGCCGCCCCGCACGCCACCGCGGGGCCGATCATCGACATGCTCACCGACACCCTCACCGTCGGCTGCACCTCCAAGATCGATGTCGTCGGCCTCGACGACTACGTCGGCGCGCAGGTCGACTTCGTCGCCAACGGCAAGTTCTTCGCCAGCGACACCGTCGACCTGGAGGTGAACGTCGGCGGCGTCACCGTGGCCAAGGCTACCGCCTACTACCACGTCGAGACCGAGGTCGAGGTGCAGCTGTCGCTGCTGCTGCACGCCACCGGAGCACCACTGGTCACCAAGCGCGTGCCCACCGTCGCGAAGATCCTGAACGCGGGCAGCGGACTGGCCTGCGACATGGCGACCGGCAGCGCGGGCATCTCCTCGGACTAGCCGTCCCCGATCCGGCCCGCAGAACGGGCCGGGCTCACCGCTACCTCCACCGATCGGCCCGCCCGCCGGTAGCCTGGGCGGGCTGGATCGCAACGAGCAGGGGTGCGGCTGCCGCATCGGGGAAGGAACCTAGTGACATCGTCCGGTCGTCCGTCGGTCGTGGATCGGCGCGCATTCCTGATCGCCATGGGCCTGGTGCCCGTCGCGGCCGCGCTGGCCTCCTGCACGTCCGATTCCCCCGAAGTGAAGCTCACCGGCGTGGACATGGGCGGCGGCGATCCGGCGATCCGCCCGCAGGACGACCTGTACCGCCACGTCAACGGCGCCTGGCTGCGCGACTACCAGCTGCCGCCGGACAAGTCCTCGGTCGGCGCCATCACCGACGCCAACGACCGCACGCTCGAGCAGCTGCGCGCGATCATCGAGGGCATAAAGGACCCGAAGCCGGGGTCGGAGGCCCAGCAGATCAAGGACCTCTACGACGCCCGCCTCGACCTCGACGAGATCGAGCGCCTCGGTATCACGCCGCTCAACGGCTTGTTCGGCGCGCTCGACAAGGCCGCGGGCAAGCCCGAGCTGGCCAAGGTCATGGCCGAGGCGCCGATCTCCGGGCTGATCGGGATGGGCATCGGCATCGACCGCAAGAACTCCAAGGCCTACATCCCCAGCGTCAGCCAGGCCGGGCTCACCCTGGGCGAGCAGTACTACCGCAAGCCCGAGTTCGCGACGCAGCTGGCCGGCTATCAGACCTACCTCGAGCAGCTGGCCAAGGGCCTCGGCATGGCCGACCCGGCCGGGGTGGCGCAGCGGACCGTCGACCTGGAGAAGCGGATCGCCGCGAATCACTGGGACAGCGTGCGCCTGCGCAACACCGACGCCACCTACAACCTGATGAGCTGGCAGGAGCTGACCGCGCTCGGCCCGCAGTTCGACTGGGATCCGTGGCTGGCGGGCATGACCGACCGGCCCAAGTCGCTGTTCGACAAGATGGTCGTCGGCCAGCCGTCGTTCATCACCGCGGCGGCGCAGCTGTGGAGCGAGGTCGACCTCGCCCAGTGGCGCGACTACCTCAAGCTGCACATCGCCAACACCTACGCGCGCTTCCTGCCCAAGGCGATCGCCGACGCGCGCTTCGACTTCGTCGGCCGGGTGCTCAGCGGCCTGGAGGAGAAGCCGGAGATGTGGCGCTCCGCGGTGGGCGTCGTCGACGACAATCTCGGCGAACCGCTGGGAAAGCTGTACGTGGACAAGCACTTCCCGCCCGCGGCCAAGGAACGCGCCATGGAGATGGTCGACGACCTGCGCGCCGCCTACCGCGACAACTTCACCAACTCGACGTGGATGTCGCAGCCCACCCGCGAGGCCTCGATCGCCAAGCTGGACAAGATCGTCGCCCAGATCGGCTACCCCGACAAGTGGGTCGATTACTCCTCGGTGCAGGTGACCCGCGGCAAGTTGATCGAATCTCTCATCGCCATCAACGCTTTCGAGTCCAAGCGCGCGTTCGCCCGGCTCGGCACCGAGGTGGACAAGTCGGAGTGGAGCATGTCGCCGCAGACGGTGAACGCCTACTACAGCCCGACCACCAACCAGATCGTCTTCCCCGCGGCCTACCTGCAGCCGCCGTTCTTCGACAAGGACGCCCAAGACGCGGTCAACTACGGCGCCGTCGGCTCGACGATCGGGCACGAGATCGGACACGGCTTCGATGACCAGGGCTCCAAGTACGACGGTGACGGCAACCGCCGCGACTGGTGGACGCCGGAGGATCGCGCCGCCTTCGACGCCAAGACCCAGCAGCTCATCGAGCAGTACGACGTGCTGGTCCCCGAGGGCGCGCCCGAGGGACAGCACGTCAACGGCGCGCTGACCGTCGGCGAGAACCTGGCCGACCTGCGCGGCCTGCAGATCGCGCTGGCGGCGTATCAGAAGCTCGCCCAGCGCACCGGCGAGCAGCCCGACTTCCGCACCATGTTCTTCTCCTGGGCGCGGCAGTGGCGCGACAAGCAGACCGAGGAGGCGACCCTGCAGTCCCTGCAGGACACCCACTCGCCCAACGAGTTCCGCTGCAACCAGGTCGTCCGCAATATCGGCGAGTTCTACACCACGTTCGAGGTGAAGGACGGCGACAAGCTGTTCATGCCGCAGGACCAGCGGGTGACACTGTAGGGACGATTCCCCCTCCGAAACCGACGTAGGTTAGCCTAGGCTGACCTACGCTGGAACCGGCTCGACGAGCCGATCGAGGAACCTTCCTCGATGAAGGAGGATGCAACGATGACGTCTGTTCGGACTTCGCGCGGCTGGCGGCGCGTGGCCGTGGCCGCACTCGCCGGTGCGCTCGCCTTCGGCGTCGCCGCCTGCGGTTCCAGCGACGATGCCGCGGGCTCGGGTGAGCCGGTCTCCATCACCCACGCCAAGGGCGAGACCACCGTCACCGGGACGCCGACGAAGATCGTCGCCCTGGGCAACCAGTGGCTCGACACCTCGCTGGCGCTCGGCGTCGTCCCCGTCGGCTACATCGACAACGTCTCCGCGGTCTCCAAGAGCACCCCGCCGTGGGAGCCGGAGAGCCTGAAGTCGGCCAAGGCCCTCAACACCACCGGCAGCATCGCCGAGCAGGTCGCCGCGCTGGAGCCGGACCTGATCCTGGCCGATCCGTTCATCGCCGATCAGAAGACCTACGACGAGCTGTCCAAGATCGCGCCGACGCTGCCCGCGCTGACCAAGGACGCCGTCAGCCCGTGGCAGGACCAGGTCACCGCGCTGGGCAAGGTGCTGCACAAGGAATCCGACGCGACCGCGGTGATCAAGAAGGTCGACGACAAGCTCGCCGCGATCAGCACCGCCAACCCGGGCCTGAAGGGCAAGACCTTCGCCAGCACCTGGCTGGCCAGCCCCGCGCAGCTGATGGTGCTGACCGACCCCAACGACGGCTCGGCCAAGGTCTTCACCCAGCTGGGCATGGGGATCCCGGCCAACCTCACCGCGCAGCCGTCCAACCAGGGCCGCCTGGCGCTCTCGCCGGAGCGCGTCGACGAGCTGTCCGCCGACCTGCTGCTGGCCGGCTACTCCCCCGGCCTGGACGAGAAGTACCGCCAGCTGCCCGGCTACAACGAGCTGCCGTCGGTGCAGAAGGGCTCGGTGGTCTTCCTGACCACGCAGGAGATCAGCGCCATCAACCAGCCGTCCGCGCTGTCGGTGCCCTACATCCTCGACAAGCTGGGCCCCGCCTTCGCCGCCGCGGCGAAGTAGCACCTCCCCCACCACGTTCGACCCAGCAAGGACTGCGCTGTGCTCGCCTCCACATATCCCGCCCAGACCCGATTCTCGCTGCGCGCCGGAGTCACCTGCCTCACCACCCCGGCCGGGGCGGTGCTGCTGAATCCGCCGCGCAACGTGAAGCTGACCGGGCTGGGCGCGGGCGCGCTGCAGGCGTTGAAGACGCTGAACCAGGGCCCGGCCACGGCGGCCGAGATGTCGACCGCCGCCGCCGGTGACGACATCACCGGGCTGATGCGCAAACTCACCGACGGCGGCTGGCTGGCCGTCACGGTGCGCGACGGCGGCCGCGACCTCTACAGCATCCGCCCGTTCGCCGAGCCGGCGCCGCGTCCCGAGGTGCCCCTGCCGACCTGGTCGGCGACGCTGTCGAAGTTCGCCGTCCTGCACCGCGACGCCCAGGGTTTCGTGCTCGAGCACCCGCGGGCGTGGTGCGATCTGCGCGTCCACGATCCGCGGCTGCTCGCGCTGCTCGACGGCCCGATGGCGGCCGACTCGCCGGTGCCCGCTGCGGTGAAGTCGCAGTTCATGGCCGATCTCCAGTGGTGCGGTTTCCTCGTCGACGGCGACGAGGAGGAGCACGAGTTCAGCACCCGCTCCTGGAGCGCCCCCGACCTGTGGTTCCACCGCCGCAGCACCCTCGGCGCCCGCACGGTCACCTGGGACGACTTCGGCCCGACCCGCTGGGCCGACGGCCGCTTCCCCGAATTGCCCGCCCGCCGCGCGCCGTTCGCCGGCGAGCCGATCGCCCTGGCCCGCCCCGACCTCGACGGCCTGCGCGCCGCCGACCCCAGCCTGACCGCCACGCTCGAGGATCGCGTGTCCACCCGCGCCTTCGACGACGCGGCCCCGATCACCGCCGACCAGCTGGGCGAACTGCTGTTCCGCAGCGCCCGCACCCGCGCCGACGGCTCCCGCCCCTACCCCTCCGGCGGCGGCGCCTACGAGCTCGAGATCTACCCGGTGATCCGCAATGTCGCAGGCCTGGCCACCGGGATGTACCACTACGACTCGGCCGACCACGTCCTGCGCCCGGTCGCCCCCGCCGACTCCCCCGCCGTCCAGAAGCTGCTGAAATCCACCTCGGCCACCCTCGCCGGCGGCGCCGAACCCCAGGTCCTGCTGCTGGTCTCGGCCCGCGCGGGCCGCGTCATGTGGAGCTACGAGCAGGTCGCCTACGCCAATATCCTCAAGCACGTCGGCGTCCTCATGCAGACCGTCTACCTGGCCGCCACCGCCATGAACCTCGGCGTCGTCGCCCAGGGCTTCAGCGACACCGCCGCCTTCGCCACCGCCACCGGCCTCGACGAACTCGAGGAATGCAACGTCGGCAGCATCATTGTGGGCTCGCGCACCGCCTGAAACTCCCGCGAGATCCATCTCACCTCCGGGGAACCGTCGGCGGGTCCGGCGCGTCCAACCTTTCGACGTACTTCCTATCGGATCGAGGGGTTCATGAACGAGGACTGGTCGGCGCCGACCCGTGCGGCGAACGACGCGTTGCGCGCGCAGATCGACGCGATGCTCGACTCGTTCACCGCCGACAAGTCCGCGCTGCTCGACGCCCAGGCGCGGGCGACCGAAGCGGTCAGCGCGTGGTCGGCCGATAACCTGGTCCGGGTCACCGGCACCATCGCCGGTGTCAGCGAAGTGCACATCGAGCCCGACGCCTTCAAGCGCTCGACACCGGATTCGCTGGGCCGCTCGATCACCGAGGCCATCACCGCCATGACCATCGAGGTGCGGCAGATCCAGGAACAGGCGATGGCACCCATCACGGATCTGGCCGGACAGTTCCCCGACCTCCCAGACTTGGTCCCCGGCGCCGTCAGCGTGAAAGACCTGATCGCCCAACTGACTTCGCCACCGGCCACCGAAGACCCCGAACCCCCACGCCGCCTCGTCGAGGACTCCGACGACGACGAGGGCGACTACTTCCGCAACCGGAGCTACCTGCGGTGACACTGGAAGTCGACCCGCAGGCCCTGCGCGCCACCCAACCGTCGTTCACCTCGGTCGCCGACACGATCACCACCGCGGCGGCCGCGCTGGCGCGCGTGATCGCCGACGAAGGCGAATGCTGGGGCAACGACGAGATCGGCCAGGCGTTCGCCAAGAACTACACCCCTGGCGTCGATTCCGGGCAGCAGGCCGTGACCGGATTGGCCACGGTGATGACCCAACTCGGCGCGAACCTGGTCACCATCGCCACCACGCTCGAAGCCCAGGACGCCGGCACCGCGGGCGCGCTCGGCCAAACCACCGGAACCGCCTGAATGGGCATCGAAATCCCCGATGAACTGCAATGGGTGGCGAAATGGATTCTCGGCGCTGGTGATTGGCCCGAGGGCGACGAGACCGCGATGCGCCGCGTCGCCGACGCCTGGACGAGCATGGCGCGGACGCTCGACACCGTCGACGACAACGCCGCGGTCGCGCTGAACGCGGCGCTGACGGCGCTGGCCGAAGGCGAAACCCACACCACCGTCGCCGCTTTCCGCGACAAACTGCTCAACGGTGACGCGGCGACGTTCGCCGCAGTCCGGAAATGGTGCGAGAAGCAGGCCGAACTGCTCGACGACGGCGCCAACGACATCGAGCACACCAAGCTGGTGATCATCGGCACCATGATCATCACCGCGGCCGAACTGGTGGTGGCCGGATTCACCGCGTGGACCGGGGTCGGCGCGGTGGCGGGCGCCGCGGCCAGGGTCGCCGGTCAGATCGCGGTCCGGGTCGCGATCAGACAGTTGATCGCGCGCATGCTGACCCGCGGCGCCGCCAAAGCCGCCGCCCGGCTCGCCTTGCGTGGCGCCGCCTTCGAAGCCCTGGAGGAGGGCGGCACCGACCTGTCCGCCCGCCTCATCCAGCTCTCCAACGGCGACCGCTCGCTGTCGAAGTTCGGCCTGACCGATCTGGGCCTGGCCACCTTCGGCGGTGCCGTCGGCGGCGCGGTCGGCGGCCTCCTCGGCGGCGGCACCGGCGCTCTAGGCGACCTCACCTCCTCCGCCACCGGCAAGCTGGCGGGCAAGGTGGTCGGCGGTACCGTCACCGAACTCGGCGCCGACGTCTCGGCCCAGGTCGCCGCCGCCGGCGTCGGCGCCGCACTCCTCGGCCAGGAATTCAAGCTCGACATCGGCCTGGAAACCTTCACCAGCGCGGGCGCCGGCGGCGTGCAGAGCACCATCGAATCCGGCGGCCACGGCGACCCCGCCACCGCCCCCGCCGTCCCCGAACTCGACACCGAGGCGCCCGAAGCCACCACGCCCGGCGACGACGCGGCACCGAGTGATCCCGGTGCGACCACCCCCTCCGGAACCGACACCGAACCCGACGCCACCACCCCCGCAGGCACCGACACCGAGCCCGGCGCCACTACTCCAGCCGGCGTCGATACCGAGCCCGCCGGCATCAATCCGGCCGAAACCGATGACGGCGGCGCGAATTCGCCCAACGGCGACGCGGAAGGCGCGACGGCCCCTGCCTCCACCGGTGACCCCGACTCACCGCCCGACGATGCGCCCGCCCCACAGAACAACGCGCCCGAGATCCCCGCCGCCGAGATCTCCTCATCTGATCCGAACAACGGTGTTCTGGCCCCCGATGACTCCACACCGTCCACCCCTGACGACTCCGCGCCGTCCGACCCGGACAACTCGGTCCCATCCACGGAAGACTCGGTGCCGTCCACCCTCGACGACAACGGCCCCACAGGCCCGAATCCCGCGGAAACCGCACCGTCGACGAATCCCGACAATGCCGCCCCGACCACCGACGACGCCCCACCATCGAACCCGAACAACGTCCCCGCCGAGGCCCCGCCCACCGACGACACCGCACCGTCCGATCCGAACGACAACGGCCCCGCCTCCGCAGAAACGACCACCGACCCCACATCGGACCTGCCACCGCAGTCCCTCCCGACCGACGCGAACCCAACGAACGACCCTCCCGTACAACAGGTTCTGACAACGCTGTCCCCGGATGCCCAGAGCCAACTGGACACGACGACAACGGCGAACCCACAAACCCAGCCGACCACCACCGACACATCGACCGCCGCCACCACGACCACGACCACTCCGGCCCCACCAACCGGAACCCCCACGCCCACAACAACTGCGGCACCGCCCACCACCACACCGTCGTCCACCCCGACGACCCCCACGCCGCCGCTGGCGCAGACCCCGGCCTCCACCACACCGACACCATCACCGAGGTCGACCACCACACCCCCGGCAACCAGGACCGCACAGTCCACGACGCCACCCGCGCCGAACCCGTCGAATACCAACCCACCTTCCCCCGCCGACACCACCCGGCCGACCTCAGCCGATTCACCGACAGTGGCGACGGATAGCCCGGACACCTCGGCATCCGCGTCGCCGACCACCACCACTCTGCCGACGGATCCGGCAACCGCCCCCGCCACTACCCCGTCCCAATCGCCGACACCCACACCAACTCCCGCCACGTCGGACCAACACCCCGAACCCGGCCACAGCCCAGACGCCCGTCCACTGCGCGACTCGTTACGCAACCTGCCATCCCAAGACGGGCACACCACCACGGTCGACACCAACCGGAAACCCGCCAACTCGCGCCCACCCGCGTATCGCATCCGGCGCTTCCAGGTCGGCAATCGCTGGGTCTCGGTCGCGACGATCCGGGCCTACATCCCGAACGCGCACCTGATGACCCAAGCCGAGCTGAACCAGGAGCTCGAATTCGCGCAGAGTGTCCTCGACTCCACCTTCAATCACGCGCAAGAACTCCGCGGCGGCGATCAGTTCCTCGTCGACGTCGAATTCACGACCGATCCGAACACCGCCTTCCGCCTCAACACCCAGCAGCACCCGTTCGACCTCGCCAACGACCTGCGCGACCACCTGGGACTGCCACCCGGCAAACCCGACCAGCCGCTGAGCGACAACGATCTCCGCGCGATCAGCAACGACATCGCCCGCGCCAACACACCCGCCCGATTCAGCAACCCGTCAGACAGCCGGGTCATGGCACCGAATCGGCTCGAGCCAGTCGAACAGGCACGGTTCCAGCATGAGGTCGAGGACCCACTCCGAAACGGCAATTCCTTTGTCGTGGGGGCTGATCCGCGCACGAACCCCTACGGCCGTTCGATCAACGACGGCGGCCCGACCGTCCCCGGTCGAAGCAACAATTGCCTCGACTGCTCGCTGTCGGCGCTGTCGTCGTTCTACGGTGTCCCCCAGGTATCCGCGCCGCGGTGGCCGGACGCTTTGCCCGACGGCAGCCGAGACACCCGGTCGGGCGAAGTCGGCGGCACAGCACGTGCGGAGGCCTGGCTCGGCACCACACCGCGGCACTTTCCGGGTGCGCCGATCCCCGCGCAGTTCCAAGCCCTGCACGACCAGATAGCGGCGATGGGCCCCGGCTCCTCGGCGCTCGTGATCAACACCTGGCAAGCATTCGACGCGAACGGTCCGAAATTCAATCCGGACGGCTCGCCGGAAATCGACGGCGCACATGCCACAGTCATCGTCTACCCGCCGGGTGCGAGCGGACCGGTGTGGTGGGATCCGCAGTCCGGCCAGACCTTCGATGCGCCACCTGCCCACATGGTCGCAGAGTCCTGCGCCCTGCGTTTCTACCCTGTCGACGCCAACGGAGGACCACACAATGCCGGAGCAAGTTCACACACCGGAACAGGCCCGACAACTGCTGGCCAAGGTCTTCGGGCCGAACCGGGAGTTCCGGATGATCGAGACCAGACACGGCTGGGTGGGTCGGGGGATCCTCACCCAGGAGGAACAAGCCCAGGGCATGGGGCTCGGCCAAGGGAACTACGTTCTGAACAAGCACACGGGGGTGATCACGGGGCATCGGAGCCTCCCGCCACGAATGATCGGGGAGGAATTCGACCAGGCGATCGAAACGGGCCAGCAGGTACAGGGCTTCCAGGTGTGGCCACCCCTGCACCGAATTCACCTGCGGAAGGCCTTCGAGGACCCACAGACAGTGCAATACCAGGTCCACGTGACCCAGCTGGATCACCCGAACGATCCGGGAACCACCCAGCTGGTCACGATCAACAAGGAGACCCTGCACTTCCAGCCGAGCGGCGGGCCCCTGTCGGAGGCGACAGCCTGGGCGGAGATGCTCAGCCGGACAACGGGATCGTGGCCGACCGAGGAGACGATCGAGCGGTAGCCGACCAGTCCCCTACCGCCGAGGCACCAACCGAAACCCCCAGCACCACAGGCGCTCCCGCGACCACGGCGGCGCAGCAGGTGAGCCCCCAGGCGGTGCCGATCGCAGGAGAGCCGAACACCGGCGGAAACGTTGCGCCCTCGACCGATGTCACCGCGATGCCACCCACACCCTCATCGGTCACACCGACGCCTCAGCAGGTGCACCACGCGAACCAATCGCGCGCAGCCCGCGAAGGTCTACGCAATCAGCAGCCCGACGGCGGGGTGCGGCCGGTCACCGACGAGAACGGCCGTCGACGCTTCACCTGGGGTCGATACACCAGCGCGCTCGGTGTCCCGGTCTCCGTCCTGCGGATCAGCGTCGCCATCACCGGCGCGGGAAACCTCGACCCGGCAACCGTCGCCGCCCTGCTCGAGCGGACCCAGCTCGCCGTCGACCTGTACTTCAACGGTGGTCTCCGGCTGCTGTCCGACGATTGGATGATGGTCGACCTCGTCCCGGTCGGCGGACCTGCCGACATGACCATCGACCTCGACCCAGCCGATCCCGGCAGCGTGGATCCCACCGCCGATGTAGACGCTCTCACCGCGTTGTCGCGGCAGCAGCTCGGATTGCCCGACGGCACCGACCTGGATCCGAACGACATCCGCGAGCTGAGTAACAGCATCGCGCGCGCCAATACCCCAGCGCCGTTCGACGGGCTCGGCGATACCAGGATCGAAGGCGAGCACTTGCTCGACAGCATCGAGCACGATGAGTATCAACACGACGTCGAGGACGCGCTGCGCGACGGCAACCGGTTCCTGGTCGGCGCCGATCCCCGGACAAACGACTACGGCCGGCTGATCAATGATGGCGGGCCATCTCAGCAGGGTCGCAGCAACAACTGCCTCGACGGATCGCTGGCTGCGTTGTCGTCGTTCTTCGGCAGACCGGAAGTCGGAGCGCCGCGTTGGCCCGATATCGGGAACGACGGGTCACCCGATACCGACAGTGGCGAAATCGGCGGCCCCGATCGGGCGGCAGCATGGCTCGGCGGTAGCTGGCAGTTCGGCGGCACCGACCAGCCGATCGCGCAGCAATTCCAGGCTCTGCACGATCAGATCCGCAGCATGGGTCCGGGTTCGGCCGCGCTCGTCGTCAACAGCTGGCACGCGTTCGACCAGAACACGGGACAGTTCAAATACAACGCCGACGGAACACCGACGGTCGAGGGCGCGCACGCCACCGTCGTCGTCTTCCCGCACGGTGCTACAGGGCCCGTATGGTGGGATCCCCAGCATTCGACCTTCTCCGACACACCGCCACTCGATCTGACCGGACAATCGGTCGGCCTGTGGTCGATTCCCCTCGACCCGCAAGGAGCGCCATATGCCGGGACCACCGCTGCTCACCACGGAACAAGTGCGGGAATACCTGGCGGAAGCGTTCCCGACCCGGACCTTCGCGGTGACCGAGTTCCAGCACGGGTGGGTGTGCCGACCGGAGCCGACACCGGAACAGACAGCGACGGGCCAGGCCCTCGGCCTGACCAGCTACGTGCTGAACAAGCAAACCGGGACGGTGACAGTCCACGGCAGCCTGCATCCGATGACGATCGGGCAGAACTACGACCGAGCGATCGAGACCGGTCAACCTATCCAGGGCAGGCAGATCTACCCGAAGCGCCACCGGGCGACATTCCACCGCACGGACGAGAACGCCACGACGATCACCTACCAAGTGACAGTGACGTCGCTGGAGAACCCCACCCAGCCACCCCAGACCTACCCGCTGACATTCGACAAGCAGACCCTGAAACGGACTCACCGCGGACCGATGGACTCCCTGGTGATCTCGAAGGCGAAGTGGCTCAGCCGTCCGGACCAGAACTGGCCGATGGACGGGACGATCGAGGACTAGACGAGTCGGCAGACGGCGAACCCGCGGCCGACGACGCGTTGACGGGTGGAGCCATCCGCCCGCGTGACGACGCGGCCGCATTCGACTGGGCCGAGGACGCCTACTCCCGGTTCCGCGCCGATGACAGCGATATCGATGAGATGGCGCAGCACCTGGCAGACCACCCTCGCGCGGACGGTTCCTACTTCACTCGCGACGACCTGGAACGAATCAAGAACCACGTGTTCTGCACGTCGCACCCGATGGTCGACTACGACGGCAATACCGTTCACCAGCGGTTCGATGCCAACCCGGACATGGCCGAAGCATGGATCAGGCTCCGTGCCGGTCGGCCGCTCCCGGCAGATATGGTGCTTCTCGAACACGAGCTCGCCGAATCGGCCTATATGCAAGCCAACTCTGGATCGACCTACCAGGAGGCGCATGCCCACGCGAACACTCACCACAATTGGTCCCGAGACGTTCCGCCCAGCACCGGGGAACGGTACGACACACACTGGGGAGACACGAATGGCCCTGCTGGTCTACTACAACCAGATCAGGAACGATCCGAACGAGGTGGAGTACCAGTTCGGGGAGACCAGGGACAATCTCCACCGGACCCTGGTCATCGACAAGACGAGCGAAGCGGCCCTACCCGGCCAACCGGAGGACGCGATCTTCCGAACGACAGTGGGCCGGATCGTGCACCGCGCCCGCCGCGAGAAGGAATGGCCCAGGAACGGCATGATCGCGTCCTAGACAACATAGATCGCGAAGTATCCACTGCGGGTCGGCAGGAGCCTTCAGGCCCGTCCCCGGAGAATCGCGCCGATAGTCAGCCGGAATCTGCCACCGACGGCACGGCCACCCCGCCCAACGGAACATTCCAGCAGGTCGAGGCGACTGACCCCGCAATCTCCGACCTCGTAGAAATGCAGCGCACTGTTCGGCGAGCTGCCCGAGTAGGCTGGCGAACAATGGGTGGCGCATTAGAATATTCGGTCGGTAGCCTGTCTGGCGCGTTCGCAGGGTTCAGCGGCGAGAGCCGCGTGGAGGAGAATGCACCGAGGGGGACAAGCCTTCCCGAGGTCGCACCACCCGCCAGAAACAACGCCATCGTGCCGAATCCCATACCTGAACTCGGATTTCGGCCGAATGATGCCGAAACCAACTTGCTCGAACATCTATTCGATCGGATTCGAAACCAATATCCGCTCGACGAAAGCAACTTGAACCCCGTAAGCGGAAGGGTTCGGTTGTTCTCCGAGCATCAGCCGTGCACGTCCTGCGACCCGACAATCAGAACGTTCATGGCAATGTATCCGAACGTGCAGGTGGATGTGTATTACGTCCTACCATATCCGCCGATTCGGCGGGATCGTCCAACGCTGTGATAAATCTACCGAGAGGTGCCGGTGCCATGGGCTTCATGCCAGCAATAGTTGAGCCGCTGATCGCTGACGGATACGTGACACGGGAATCAATCAAAGGCTGCTCCGAGCAACAGGTGTCGGCCCTGATGTCGGCTCAAGGCGTCGATACCCTTCCTGCCAGATATGTAGAGTTCCTGAGGTTCGGCGGCAAGAATCCGTACTGGCTCAGCCAGGATGCCGAGTGGGATCTCGGGTGGCTTCTGGAGGCGAAAGAAGTCGCACGCGAAATAGTCGTCGATGACTACGGTTCAGATTTCACCCCCTTCGAGAGGGCCTTCATTTTCCAGACACACCAGGGGTACATGTTCTACTATTTCACAGCCGAAGACCTCGGCCAGCCCGACCCAACCTTCTGGATATTCAATGGATCGAGGCCGATCAAGAATAGCGAAACAAAGTTTACCGACTGGATTCGGAAGCTAGCACAAAGCCTCCCCGAGACCGTCGATCTCAGGAAAAGACTGTACGGCTCATGGACGATCCCCGAGCTTGGGCCGCTGCCCGGCGATGATCAATAGCTCGAGGTGACATGATGGAGCCCGACATGCGCGCACGCGGCAATGCTGCACCGGCTCCGCCGACGTACACGTGGACATCTACTTCGACTGAGAAAACGCTGACGGAGCACTACACGGATCTTCGGGACCTGCTCGGCCAAAGACTTTCTCCACTGGGACGCAGTGGCGGCGAGCTCGGTCTATCCATCCTGGACAATGGCTGTCTAATCGGCGACTGGACTGCCGACATCTACCTTTTCGGCCGAACATTCACCGAAAGGATGGACCTGATCATCCGAAGATACCAAACACCAGAATGGCTTATGAAATACTGATTCCGGTGCGAACACGATCAGCGTGTTGCAGCGACAGCATTTTACGGTGACGATAGTGGCGATATATCTGGTTGTACGACTCGCTGTAGAGACCGACGCAGAGGTGACGTATCATTTCGGCGGGGCGGAGCATCGGTTCGAGCGTGAGCTTACGATCCGCAAGGCGGACTACTCGGTGAGGTTTGCCGACGGGAAGGAAGATCCCATCGGGGTGATGGCGGCAGGATTGGTGATCGGTCGTCACCGCGCCGGGGGTGAATGGGCGCGAGTCGCGAGCCGACAGTCTTGAGCGCGCTCGGGCGTTGTTCTTTGTAGTCACAATGAGGGAACACCGATGAAAACTAATTGGGATGAAGTTGTCGAAGCGGTCTACTATCGCATACAGTTCGAGCCGAAACTGGACGATTCCATCGTCGATTGGATCGCTCGCCTTCTGGTGAACAATCCGTGCAGGAATCTCACTCCACCACAGGAATACGACGCAATCGCTCGCGGGGTACTGTTCGGCGAGCCATTCCCGGCGTCGATTCCTACGAGACACACTACCACGGAACTACGGGACTTTCTTTCGAAGATCGTGCGCCGGATGGATGAGATGCGACCGTGGCCACAGCCCGCAGTCACATCGCTACCGGATAGCGAACTCCCCCGCTTCTCGAATGAATCCCCTGCGGCGGAAATCGAAATCACGGTCGATGAATTCCAGCAAAGAATATACCGTACGTTCAAGCCTCATCCCAAGGGCGGATTCTACCTTCTTCTCGGTATGCAAAACGGCGCTGTCATCGGGCTGTTCGCACCACCGGACCGGCAGCCCGTGTACGCAATGGTGACCGGAACATACGCAAGCAATGAAACCGACATATACCAACTCATCTTGGCGATAAATATCGCACCGAGTCGCGTGACGCGCATGGTCCTCGACAGCCGTGGCGGCGACTATCTTTCCGTGCTGGAGGGCCGAGACCCGCGCCGACCGCCAGTTCCTCCGTGGCTGACAGAAGTGAATGACTCCATATCGTTGCCATCCGACCCTCGCCTGCAGCGAGCGGCGGTGACGTCGCGAGAAGAAGCACAAGCGCTGTTAGGCAAAGTGTTCGCGCATGGCCGGGAATTCCGGACGCTGGAGTGCAAGCACGGCTGGGTCGCCCAAGCAATCTTGACGGATGCAGAAATCTCGAGTGGCGCTGGGCTGGGGCTGGGGAACTACGTGCTGAACAAGAAGACCGGCGCCGTGACGGCGCATGCGAGCCTGCCTTCCACCATGATCGGCGAGCAGTTCGATGCTGCGATCGAGGCTGGTGAGCGGGTGGCTGGATATCAGGTCTATCCCCCGCTCCGACGCATCCACCTGCAACGAGCCTCGGAGGACTCACGGAGCATCAGTTACCGCGTCGAAGTCGCTCGCTTGGACCGACCCGGTGAGCGGATGACCATCCAGCAGGTCAAGATCGTCAAGAGCACGCTCGGCTACACCCCGACGGACAGCGTCTCGAGTCACGTGGTGGCCTGGGCGGAGATGCGGCATCGAACGACCGGGGTTTGGCCGATGGAGGGAACGTTCGACCAATAACAGTTCGAAGCGGCTGGGGTGGCGATTCGTCGGTATCCGCGTTGGGAGTTGGGTGCGGGTCCGGAGTAGGCACGGTCAGGGACGTTCACGGGCTGCCGCGAGGAGGTTGTGTTCGGGGCAGGTGGGTATCCGTATGGTCGTCGGGGATGGCGGACAGCTGCGGTCGGGATGGAACCGGTCGGGGGTTGGGTGCGTCTAAGGATGTAGTGGCGGGGAACTGTCGCGTCTGACCAGGTAGGAGAGCTGTGCGAGGCGTTGTGGTGGTGCGGGCGCTGGCCTGTGGGCTGGCTGGTGTGGCTGTGCTTGCTGGGTGTGGGGATACCGAGCAGGGGGCCGGCGCGCCTACGAAGGCGGGGGCGACCGAGGTGTTCAACCCGTGTCGGGGGGCGCTGTCGGATGAGGTGCTGCGGAGCGTTGGATTGGACCCGACGACGAAGCTGGTCACGACTGATCCACCGAGTGGAGTGTCCGCATGGCGAATCTGCGACTGGGCACCGACCGATGATCGATACGGTTCGGGCCGCCGTATGGTCGGTGTCGGCTCGACCAGCCACACGCTCGACCAAGCCAGGGAGAAGGACGGCGTCACCGTCATCCGGGAGACCATGGTCAACTCCCGCCCCGGACTGGTCTCGAAGGAGAACAGCACTCCCGACATCTGCTACGTGTCATTCGAGGCTGAACAAGGCATGTTCGAAGTGACGGCAGCCTGGCTGAGTACTGAAGGGCCTCGAGTCGGCGATCTCTGTGACATGGCGGGGAAGTATGCGGCAGCGCTAGAGCCACACCTGCCGAAGTAGATACGGGGAGGGTATGGAAATGACTCAGGATCACGCCGCATACTGGCGGAACATGAAGCAACAGGCCGTCGACGGCGAGCTCGAGATCGACGAAGGCCTCGGCCAGGCGATCGCCGACGTCGCAAACCAGTATGTGATCGACCTCGAAGCGCAGAAGCTCGTCGCGAGCAAGCTCGACCGCATGACGGGATGGGGCGGTCTTCCCTCTGCAATGGCGATCCAGAAGAAGCTCGAGGCCAAAGCCACCGCCGACGAATCCGCGGTACAGCGCTTGGAACAGCACATCGCCATCGCCCGCGATCAACGCGATACCTTTCTCGCAGCCATCGGCAAACTACAAGCCGTCGACCAGCAGACCGCAGGCGAACTCGGAGCGACGGGAGCTGGCATCTGATGTCGTTCTGGACCGACGGCACCATCGGTGAGTTCTTCTTCCACGCCGGCACATTCGGCATTTTCAAAGTCGCAGACAACTATGACCGGGCAGACGAGTTCAGCAGGCTCGATCAGGATGGCCGGGAAAAATGGGAGGGCGATCGGACCATCATCAGCAGCGAGTGGGCGCGGCTGAGCGCCGATTCCGGACTGACAATGGACAAGGCATCGGTGACCGACCCGGAGCAGTTCAGTACCTGGTCGCACCTGAAGATATGGGAAGCGCTCAACGGCAAGGACGGCGCGGCCGGTGTCGATGCGACGGAGGTCAACGCCGGTGCGGATGGCTGGCGGCGGCTCACGACAGGGACCGAGACCGCGGTCAATACCTATCGGACCAACTTCGAGCGAGTGCTGTCCGAAAAGTGGTCGGGGCAATCGGGAAACGCGGCAATCGACGCGGTCAAGAGCTACACCACTGACGCAGCGAAGCTGCATACGGCGTTTCAGATGGTCGCCAACGGCATCGACCACATGGAAGGTCTCCTCGGGCAGGCGAAAATCGCGATTCCTAAGCCGGAGAACATATCCAGCTTCGACGAGTTCATCAGCCACATCCCCGGCAACGGTGTGGTCAAGGCCGCGAAGCACCGGGCCACCGAAGCAGAGGAAGACGCCCGGCTCTTCATGATTGGTACCTACCAGCCGGGTTCGATCATTGTCGACAAGCAGACTCCGGTCCTGCCACTGCCAGTCAACAACACCGAGAATCCCGGCGACGGCGATCCCAAGACCCGCAACGGCAACGACGGGACCGCCAACGGGACCACCAACAACAACGGCACCACGCCGGGAACCGATCCCGCTGGGACGCAGGAGAATCCCGGGACGACCTCGCCGCAGACGACCGATACCGGTGACGATCAGAACGACGACGGCACCGACGACAGCAGTGACGACGACTCGACCTCGCCCAGCAGCACCGATCCGTCGGCGACCACGCCCGCCACGACGACGCCGGGAACCGGGCAGCCGACGACCCCCGGTGACACCAAGACCGGCGGCTCGCCCGGCGGAGGATCGCCCGGGTCCGGTGTGTCCACCGGCGCGGGCGTGCCCGGTGCGGGGCGCAGTGTGTCAGGCACGCCAGGTGGCGCGGCCTCCGGCGCTCGCGCGGCGACGGCGGGTACCGCCGGTGCGCGGGGTATGAGCGGCATGCCCGGCATGATGGGCGGCGGGCGTGGTGGCAACGGCAAGGACGACGAGAACGAGCACACCAGCCCCGATTACCTCATTCAGGATCGGGAGAGCGAGCTCATCGGCCAGTTGCCGCCGACTCTGCCGCCGGGTGGAGTGATCGGCGCGTGAGCTGGGAGCAAGCCTTGGAGGACAGGGAACCGACGCGGGGCGAGCAGGTGCCGCTGGGCCGCTGGCGGCTCGACGCGCACGCGTTCGCCATCGGCGTCGAGGGGCACGGGCGGGACCGGCTGCCGTATCCGCTGACCTTTCGCCCCGAGTTCGCGGAGACGATCGAGATCCATGCCGAGCGGCGTCGGGCGGCCGGGCTGCGGCTGCAGCAGGTCTACGACCAGCGGCTGCACAAGGTGTTCGGCGCGCTGCTCGAGCCGGAGGTGCGGGTCGAGATCGAGGGCCTCTGCGGGCCCGGTCAGACCGAGGTCGTGCGGGTCTACGCGGGGATCATCGAGGATCACGCGGCCTTGGCGGTGCAGGCGCACGGGCCGACCCGGGACGAAGGTGGCGATCTCACGCTGAGCATCGTGCCGCTGGCCGACCTGGCCGCCGAGATCGTCGCGGCGCTGCCGCGCGTGCCGGGCGGGACCACGCCCCGCTTCGAGGGGCGCCGCAGCGATCTCGACGCGGCCACCTACGCCAGGCATCCGACCCGCCTGTCCACCGTCGAGCAGACGCAGCGCTTCTTCCGCCGGGCCCGGATCGGGACCGGCGAGATCACCGTCTACCCGGGCTACCAGGTCGACGCTCGACCCACCGGCGACGGCAAGGCTTTCCTCTGGCTGGACTACCCCGACGACGGCCGATACCTGCTGCAGCACCAGGGCCCCGACGAGTTCACCGTCATCCCCGGCCCACCCGCCGAACTGACCCACCGGCTCGCCCGGCAGATCGCGATCTGCGCCGACCGACGGTCCGGTCGGCGCTGACGATGGCGATCTACCTGGTCTTCCGGCTGCGTTCGGAGGCGGACGACCACGTGGTCTACGAATACGCCGGGGTGGACCACGTGTTCGACCGGACGGTCGTGATCAGAACCGCCGACTACGCCGTCAGCACGCCGGACGGCGAGAGGGGCGGGCCGGCCGCGCGCGTCGCCGGAACGGCGATCCACCGGCACCGGACCTCCGGAACATGGCTGAAGGTCGGCTCGCAGCAGTCGTAGTTCGAGACAAGCGCCACTGCATTGTCATCGCTGATACCTCCGACCTGATCGATGCCATCGCGGCCCGGCCCCGGAGGGGGACGCCCGGCCGGGATGTCTACTTACCGCGGAGGCCGAAGGGGTTGCCGTCGGGATCGGTGAGCACGCAGACGCGCAGGCCGGGGGCTACTTCCCGGGGTGCGGAGTGTTCGGTGGCGCCCGTGGCGAGCAGGGCGGTGCGGGTGGCGTCGACGTTCTCGACGTCGGTGAAGGCGATGGGGCCCGCGCCTGCGTCGCCCTGGGGGTTGAGGCTGATTTCGAAGCCGTCGACGTTGTAGCCCACGTAGTAGGGCTCGTCGGTGTGGGGAGTGCCGTAGAGGGCGGTGTAGACCTTCTTGGCCGATTCCAGGTCGGTGACGGGGATGACTACGGCGCCGATGGTGGGGCTCATCTTGGCTTCCTTCCGAAGGGTGTCGGTGAAGAACGTGATGCTCCGTCCGCCAGCCTAACCACCGGAAACGGCGAAAGCGGGCAGCCGGGGCTGCCCGCTTTCGCCGGTGTCTCGCGTCAGATGGCGTCGGCCAGAGCGGCGATCGCCTCGGTCCAGAGGTCGGCGAAGCGTGCCGCCTGGGCTTCGGTGAACAGGGCCGTGCTCCAGCGGAAGTTGGTGGTCAGGGCGGGGCCGTCAGGGGTGGTGCCGATGCCGGCGATGACGTCGACCGCGTACCGCAGCGGCAGGTCGGGTTCGGGGTCGAGCGGCAGGGCCGCGTCGTGGGCGCCGACCAGCAGCGACCAGGGGTTGCCCTCGGTGCCGGAGAGGTCGATGCGGCCCAGGTAGTTGAACTCGACCTGGGGTTCGGCCGCGCCGCGGAGTTCGGGAACGCGGTCGACGTAGCGGAGCAGGCCGTAATCGAGGCCCTGGTGGGGGATCTCGCGCAGGTGGGTCGCGACGCTGTCGAGCAGGGCGCGGGCGGCGGCCGGATCCCCTTGTGCGCGAGTGAGATCCACCGCCTGATCACCGACACCCAGGCGCACGGGGAAGACACTGGTGAACCAGCCGAGGGTGTTGGCGGTGTCGGTGCCGAGTTCGGCGTCGGCGCGACCGTGACCCTCCAGCGCGATCAAAGCGCCTGCGGCGGGGTCGTTTCCGTTGTCGGCGTGCACCGATGCCATGGTCATGGTGAGGGCGGTGAGCAGCAGCTCACGGACACCCTCGTCCTTGCCCGCGCGGGCCAGCAGACGTTCGGTCAGGGCGACCGGGGTCGCGACCGTGCTGACGCGCAGAGTGGACCAGGTGTCGGTGGCCGGGGCGGGCACTCGCGCGCCCAGCGCGGCGTCGGGCGCGGCGACCTGGGCGGCCCAATAGTCGCGCTGGGCCAGCACTTCCGGTTCGGCGGCGCGCTGCCACAGGGCTTCGGACCACTGCCGGTAGGAGGTGAACTCGGGCAGCATCTTCGGCGTCACGCCGGACTGGACCTGCTGCCACGCGGCGGCCAGGCCGTCGATCATGATGTGCCAGGAGACGACGTCCACCGCGAGGTGATGGATCGCCAGTAGCAGGACGTCACCGTCGTTCCCGGCCACACCCGAGGTAGTGCCGCCGACCGCCGCCGCGGCATCCGCGGCACTCCCGGTCCCGGCGAACCACACCGCCCGGACCATGTCGCCCGCGCGCGGGTCGATGGCGTCGTTGGCGGTGCGCGCGAATTCGGTGATGGCCGAGTCGAGTTCGGTACCGGTGAGGCCGCGCGGCGCCTCGATGACGACATCGGCGGCCCGCACCGCACCGGGCGCCCTGGTGACCATGCGTGGTCCGTCGGGGGTGTCGGTGAGCACGGCGCGCAGGGTGTCGTGCGCGTCGAGCAGGGCTTGCAGCGTGGCTTCCAGTCCGGCGCGGTCGATTTCGGCGGGCAGGCGCAGCAAGGCGCTCTGGGTGAAGCGGCGGTAGTTGCCGTACTCGTACATCCACGACACCACCGGCAGCGGCGGAACCACGCCGTAGGCGTCGGCGCCGGACTGGGCGGCCACGGCCGGGCCGTCGTCGGCCGCGGCGGCGAGTTCGCGAATGGTGGGGCAGGCCAGCACCATTCGGGGATTGAGCGCGATGCCGCGGCGCCGGGCCTTGTTGACCAGGGAGATCGCGACGATGCTGTCGACGCCGAGCTCGTAGAAGTCGGCGTCGACGCCGGGGGCGCGGCCGTCGAACAGTTCGGCGAAGACCTCGCTCAGCGCGATCTCGGTGGGGGTCTCGGCGGCGGCGTTGCCGTCGGCGGCCGAGAGGGTCCGCTCGGCGAGTTCGTGCAGGGCGTGCCCGTCGAGCTTGCCGTTGACGTTCACCGGCAGCTGCTCGAGGACGACGATCCGCGCGGGAATCATGTACGCGGGCAGGCGCTGGGCCAGGTCGGCGCGCACCCGGCTGACGACCACCGCGCGTCCCGCCTTGCCGACGACGAAGCCGACCAGCGAGGCGCCACCGGCGCGCCGCACCACGGTCACCGCGGCGGTGTCGATGTCGGCGGAGCGGCGCAGGGCGGTCTCGATCTCGCCGACCTCGATGCGGTAGCCGCGCACCTTGACCTGCGCGTCGGCGCGGCCCAGGTAGCCGAAACGGCCGCCGGGCAGCCTGCGCACGAGGTCGCCGGTGCGGTACATGCGCTGACCGGGCCGGTGCGGGTCGGCGCAGAAGCGGTCGGCGGTGATGGCGGGCTTGCCGAGGTAGCCGCGGGCCAGCTGCACGCCCGAGAGGTAGAGCTCGCCGACGATGCCGGGCGGCACCGGGCGCAGCCGCGAGTCCAGGACGTATCCGGCCATGCCGCCGTTGGCGGTGCCGATGGTCGGGATCTCCGAAGTGGCGACCGGGGCGACGACCGCTTCGACGGTGGTCTCGGTGGGGCCGTAGCAGTTGTAGACGGCCGTGCCGGGCAGCGCGCGCAGGCGAGCCCACAGGGCGGTGTCGATCGCCTCGCCGCCGAGTGCGAGCACCGGCAGCTCCCGGTCGAGCAGGCCCGCCGCCGCCAGCTGCGCCAGCATGGACGGGGTGGTGTCGATCATGTCGATGCCGAATTCGGCCATGCCGGAGACGATCTGGTGCGCGTCGCGCATTTCCTCGGCGTCGAACAGGTGCAGCGCCTGACCGGCGAAGAAACCGACCATCGGCTGCCAGGACGCGTCGAACCCGAGCGACCAGGCGTGCGCGATCCGCAGCGGGCGGCCGAGCTTCGCCATCGCGGGGCGGTAGAAGCGCTCCAGGTGATCGGCGAAGTACCCGGCCAGGGCGGCATTGGTGCCGACGACGCCCTTGGGCTCGCCGGTCGAGCCGGAGGTGAAGATGATGTAGGCGCTGTGCTCGAGCTCGCGGCGCACCGCGGGGGCCTGCGCCGGGCGGGCGGCGACGCGGTCGACGACGGCGGGGTCGTCGAGCAGCAAGATTTCCGTCGATCGCTGATCGACCCGCGCCGAATCGTTCCCGGCGCGGGGCGACCCGGCATCGATCGCTTCCGATCCGCCGAGTCGGTGACGGTCTCCCGCCGAACCGAGGGCGATACCGTCGAGCAGCGCACGATCCTTGCCGAAGGCGATGGCGAGCACCGGGTTCGACTGACGCAGAATGGATTCGATGCGGCCGGCCGGCAGCGAGATATCGACCGGCACATAGGCGGCCCCGGCGGCGAAGGTCGCAAGGATGGCGACGATCGACGCGGTGCCGCGCGGGAGCATCAGGGCGACAACGGTTTCCGGTCCCACTCCGTGAGCGGCGAACTCCCCCGCCAGCCGGCAGGCCTGATCGTGCAGCTCGCGGTAGGTGAAGACCTCACCCGAGGTGGTGGTGAGCGCGGTCGCGTCGGGTGTCGCTGCGGCCTGGCGCGCGAACAGTTCCCACGGTGTGGCGGTCGGCGCGGGCGCGATATCGGTTGCCGCCGAGCGTAGTTCGGCGTGCTCCTCGACGGTGAGCAGGTCGATCGCGTCGAGCGTGGCCTCGGCGTCGAGCCCGGGCAGCGCGCGCAGCACCGCGACCAGGCGAGCACCGAGATCGGCGGGGTCGAGGTGGCCGAGCAGGGCCGGGATCGCCTCGACGAGGACCAGCAGATCGCCCTCGCTCAGGTGCGAGACGACGGTGAGCGGGTAATGGGCCAGGCTCTCCATCTCGATCGGCCGGAACCGCGCGCCGTCCGGCGCGGTGACGGTCTGGATGGCGTCGTCGATCGGGGCGTTCTCGAAGACGAACAGGGTGTCGAACAGCGATCCGTGCCCGGCCGCGCGCTGCAACGTCGACAGGCTCAGGTAGCCGATGTCGCGCATGGCGGCCGACTCCCGTTGCAGGCGTGCGCACTGCGCGACGACCGGCTCGGCCGGGTCGAGCCGGTGCACGACCGGGACGGTGTTGATGAACAGCCCGACCATGCCCTCCACGCCCGCGAGCTTCTCGGGACGGCCGGAGATGGTGGTGCCGTAGACGACATCGCGACGATCGGTGATCCGGCCGAGCAGCAGCGTCCAGGCGAACTGGACGGCGGTATTGAGCGTCATGCCGTTGGCGCGGGCCCAGCGCTGCAACCGCTCGGTCTCGGTGGCGGACAAGCGGAGTCGCGTGGTCTGCGGCACGGCGGAACCGCGCTCGCCGGTGCCGTCGGCGAGCACCAGCGGTGCGCTGACCCGCGACAAGTACTCGGCCCACCGGCGGGCGGCGGCGTCGTGATCCTGGGCGCCGAGCCAGCCGATGTAGTCGCGGTAGGGACGCGGGGCGGGCAGCCCGTCGAGGCTGCCGCCTGCCTGGTAGACGGCGAGCAGTTCGGTGAAGAACACCGCGACCGCCCAGCCGTCCATCAGAATGTGGTGCGCGGTGAGGATCATTCGCTTGCGCGGCTCTGGCGCGTCGGTGACGTCGAGCAGCAGCACCCGCAGCGCCGGGCCCCGGTTGAGCGCGAACGGCACGCGCCGCTCGGATTCGGCGATCGCGTCGAACTCCGTGGTGCGCGCGTCGCGCTCGGTCCAGGGCAGCTCGGCGCGGGACGGGATGATCTGCACCGGCTTGGGCACATCGGTGTCCCAGAACGCGGCACGCAGGTTCGGATGCCGGTCGAGCATGGCCTGCGCGCTGCGGCGCAGCAGCTCGGCGTCGAGCGGGCCATCGATGTCGACCACGAATTGCATCGTGTACAGGTCGATCTCGGTGCCCGCCAACCGCGACAGCGAGAAGAGCCCCTCCTGCAGCGGGCTCAGCGCCAGCACGTCCTCGATCTGCGGGGCACTCATGCGATGTCCTTCCGTCCCTGCGTGTTCACTAGCCCTGCGCCTGCCAGGCCGCCGTCAGCGCCGACAGCGCGTCGGCCTCCAGGCCGGAGGCGCTCATCGGGGCGTGCGAGACCTGTTCGGGCTCCTCGGCGTTCGGCTGCTCCGCGGCGGCGGCCGCGTCGACGGCGGCGGCCAGTTCGGTGATCGTGAAGTACTCGAACACCATCTGCGGAGTCAGCGGCAGGCCCAGCGCCGCGGCACGAGCCGACCACTGGATCGAGATGACGCTGTCGCCGCCCAGGGCGAAGAAGCCGTCCTCGCCGGTGACGTCGTCGATCTCGAGCAGTTCCTCGATCAGCGCGATGAGCTGACGCTCGGTGTCGGAGTCCGCCGCGCCCGCACCCGCGGTGGTGGCGGCGGCGATCGGCGCCGGTGCGGCGAGCAGCCGGTCCAGGTCGGCCTGCGGCAGCACCCGCAGCTCGGCGACCGGCAGGTCCGGCGTCTCGGCGAAGGCGCGCAGGGTGGCGGCCAGCGCGTCGGCGATCAGCGCGGCCGTGGCGGGGTCGTAGAGGTCGGCGTTGACGACGACGCGCACGTCCATGCCGCCGTCGGCGGTCACGTTCAGGCTCAGGTTCAGATCCAGGAACGAGACGTCGAAGTCGGCGGGCAGCACGGTGACCGTCGAGGCGCCCGAGGACGCGAACGGCAGCGTGGTCGGCGCCCAGTCCGCACCCCGGAAGTGGATCATGCTCTGGAACAACGGGTTCCGCGAGCGCGAGCGGCGCGGGTTGAGCGCCTCCACGAGCCGCTCGATCGGCAGCTCCTGATGCGCGTTGGCGTCGAGGACGACATCGCGGGCCGCGCTCACGGTGTCGCGCAGGGTGGGCGCGCCCGAGAGGTCGTTGCGCAGCACCACCATGTTGGCGAACAGGCCGATCAGGCCGGTCGTCGCCGGATCGGTGCGCGCGGCGACCGGGGTGCCGAGGGTGATGTCGGTGCCGCCGCCGAGGGTGTGCAGCAGCGTGGCGACCGCGGCCTGACACACCATGAACTCGGTGGCGCCGCTGCGCATCGCCAGCGCCTCGAGCCCGGAGCGCACGCTCGCGGGCAGCGCGAAGGTGACCACCTCGCCGCGCTTGCCGAGCACCGGTGGACGCTGCCGGTCGTGGGCGACGGAGATCTCCTCGGGCACGCCGGCCAGCGCGGTCTTCCAGTAGTCGATCTGGGCCAGCGCGAACTCGCTGGGCGCGGCCTGGTCGAACAGCTCGCGCTGCCACAGGGCGTAGTCGGCGAACTGGATCGGCAGCGGCGCCCAGCCGGGGGCGCCGCCCTGCTCGCTGCGGGCCCGGTAGGCGGTGGTCAGGTCGTCGAGCAGCACGCCGAAGGAGGCGTGGTCGGCGACGATGTGGTGCACCAGCAGCGAGAGCACATGGGTGTTCGCGTCGAGCACCAGCAGTTCGGCGCGGAGCAGCGGTTCACCGTCGAGGGTGAACGCGTAGCCGGCGATGGCCGCGAGTTCCGCGGTGAGGTCGGCGGGCGCGATCTCGCGGATCGGCAGCGGCACGGCGGTGGCGGGATGCACCACCTGGTAGGGGACGCCGTCGTGTTCGGGGAAGGTGGTGCGCAGCGACTCGTGCCGGGCGACGACGTCGTCGAGCGCCGAACGCAGCGCCGCGATGTCGAGCGCGCCGTCGAAGCGCAGGGCCAGCGGCAGGTTGCCGACCGAGCCCGCGCCCTCCATGCGGTACTGGAACCACATGGCCAGCTGCGAGTACGACAGCGGGACGCGCTCGCCGCGCGGCCGGCCACCGATCGCCGGACGGCCCGGATTCGCCTGCGGTGCAGCGCTTTCGACCGGCTCCTCGACGGTCTCCTCGTCGGAGTCGACGGCGTCGAGGTCGATGTCGAACTCGGCCAGGAAGCGGGCCACCAGATTCGCGGCCAGCGCGGCCGGGGTCGGGCTGTCGAAGACGACGCGGACATCGAGCTCGACGCCGAACTCCGCACGCACCTGGGCGACGAGCCGGGCGGCGAGCAGCGAATGCCCGCCCAGCTCGAAGAACGAATCCTCCGCGCCGACCTGGTCGAGCCCGAACAGCGTGCCGAACAGGGCACACATCTTGCGCTCGGTGGCGGTGGCGGGCGCGCGATGGGTGCGCGCCACGGCGGGGGTCGCGGCGGGCAGCGCGCGCTTGTCGAGCTTGCCGTTGACGGTCAGCGGGATTTCCGGGATCACCGCGAAGGCGCTGGGCACCATGTACTCCGGCAGCCCCGTCGAGGCGAAGGCGTGCACCTGTTCGAGGTCGATCGACTCCTCGGCGGGCACCACGTAGGCGGCCAGCATGGCGCCGACGGCGGGGTCTTCGGTGACGATGACGACGCAGTGCGCGACGGCGGGATGCGCGGCGATCGCGGCCTCGACCTCGCCGAGTTCGATGCGGAAACCACGCACCTTCACCTGCTCGTCGGCGCGGCCGACGAACTCGAGCTCACCGAAGCTGTTGCGGCGCACCAAGTCACCGGAGCGGTAGAGCCGTGCGCCGGAGGTGAACGGGTCGGCGACGAAGCGCTGCGCGCTCAGCGCGGGACGGTCCAGGTAGCCGCGGGCCAGCTGGTCGCCGCCGAGGTAGAGCTCGCCGACGACGCCGTCGGGCACCAGGTGCAGCGCCTCGTCGAGGACGTAGGTGTAGACGTTGCGGTTGGGGATGCCGATCGGCACGACGCCGGTGCCCTGCGGGCCCGCGACCGGCATGTGGGTCGAGCAGACCACGGCCTCGGTCGGGCCGTAGTGATTGCGCAGTTCGGCGTCGAGAGTGTTGGCGAAGCGGTCGGCGACCTCACCGGGCAGCGCCTCACCGCCGACCGGGACCTGACGCAGCGACTGCCATTCGCTCACCTCCGGCAGCAGCAGGAAGGTGCTCAGCATCGAGGGCACCATGTGCAGCACGGTGACCTGGCGGCGGGTGATCAGATCGGCGACGTAGCGGATGTCGCGGAAGGCGTTGGGCTTGGGCACGATCAGCTGCGCGCCGACCGTGAGCGTGATGGCGATATCGACCAGCGAGGCGTCGAAGCTCACCGACGACGACTGCATCAGCCGGTCCCGCGCGGTCATGCTCCAGTCGGCGGTGAAACACACGATGTGCTCGGCGATCGCGGCGTGCGGCACCGGAACGCCCTTGGGCTTGCCGGTCGAGCCGGAGGTGTAGATGACGTAGGCGAGGTTGGCGGGCAGCAGCGGGCGCAGCCGGTCCGCGTCGGTCGGCGCGGTCGCGGGCAGCTCGGCCGCCACGGCCTCCGCGGCCGCCAATTCCACCGCACCGAGCAGCAGCCGGGGGCGGGCATCCTCGACCAGGTACTCGATCCGGTCCTGCGGGTAGGCCGGGTCGATCGGCAGGTACGCGCCACCGGCCTTCAGCACGGCCAGCACGGCGACGATGAATTCCACCGAGGTGCCCAGGCGCAGGCCGACGATGTCCTCGGTGCCGATGCCCTGCCCGATCAGCCAGTGCGCCAGGCGGTTCGCGCGCGCGTGCAGCGCGCCGTAGCTGAGCTCGAGGTCGTCGGAGGCGAGCGCGGGGGCGTCGGGGGTGGCGGCAGCGGCGGCCTCGAACAGCGCGACGAGGGTGGTCGCGGGCTGGTCGACGAGCACGCCGTGCGAGCGCTCCAGCAGCGCGGCGCGGTCGGCGGCGCCGAGCATGTCGAGATCGGCGAGCCTGCGGCGCGGGTCGCGCAGCGCGGCGTCGAGCAGTCGGCCGAAGTGCGCGAGCAGCTGGTCGACGAGCGATTCGGCGAGCACGTCGGTCTGGTACTCGGCCTCGACCACGGCGGTGCCGTCGTCCTCGAGCACGATCGCCAGGGCCAGCGGAACCTGCGCGCTCACCGCGCCCAGTTCCAGCTGAGTGGAGCGCACGCCGTCGATGGCGAAGCCGTCGGCGCTCTTGCGCACGCTGAAGCCGAGGCGGACCAGCTGGTCCATGCCGTCGCGGCCGGCGACGCGATCCGGGTTCGCTTCGCGGACCACCCGATCGATGCCGACGCCGCGCCGGGCGAACGCGCCGGCGCAGGTGTCGCGCACGGCGGCGACGAGCTGGGCGAAGTCGTCGTCGGCGCCGAAGGTGGCGCGCAGCAGCAGGGTGTTGCCGAAGTAGCCGATGAGCTGTTCGGTGCCTGCCGGGCGATCGGTCACCGGGATGGAGACGAGGAAGTCGGCGGCGGCGGTGTAGCGGTGCACGAGCGCGTCGAAACCGGCCAGCAGCACCATGAACGGGGTCGCGGCGTGCTCGCGCGCGAACTGCTCGGTGCGGGTGACGAGGTCGGCCGGGAGGCGGTGGGTGCGGCGCTGGGCCTGCCTGCCGGGCGTCGCGGCAGGCGAACCGGGCAGTTCCAGCGGCTCGGGCAGCGGACGCAGGGCCTGGCGCCAGTAGTCGATGTCGGCGTCGGCGGGCTCGTCGGTGGACGCGATCGCGGCGAACTGGACGGTGGCGCCCGCGCCGGACCCGGCGCGGTAGGCGGCGTTGAGCTCGGCGAAGAACACCGACCAGGAGTCGTCGTCCCAGCAGATGTGGTGGATGGCGAACAGCACGACGTGCTCGTCGGCGCCGGTGCGGATCAGGGTGGCGCGCACCGGGAGTTCGGTGCCCAGGGCGAAGGGACGGCCGAACTCGCGCCGGGCCAGCACCTCCACCCGCAGGTCACGCCCGGATTCGGCGAGGTCGGTCAGGTCGTGGGTCTGCCACTGCGCGCGGGCGTCGTCGGTGAACACCTGGTAGGGCTCGCCCTCGGCGTCCGCGCCGTAGGTGGTGCGCAGGATGTCGTGGCGGGCCACCACGGTGTCGAACGCGGCGTGCAGGCGCTCGCCGTCGAGCGGGCCGGTGAGCCGGTAGGCGACGCAGATGGACAGGGCGGTGTCGTCGGCGTCGCGGGTCTGCAGGAACCACATGCGGCGCTGGCCGGGAGTGAGCGGACGGCGCTCCCCCGCCGCGATGCGCGGCACGGTCACGGGTTCGGGAGTGGCGGCGGCCATGCCGCTCGCGCGCAGCTTCTGCTGGAGCAGTAGCTTGCGGCGCTCGGCGACGGACAGGGTGGCTTCGGTGTCAGACATGTTCGTTCGGCCCCTCAGCCCTGGTTGGTGTTCTGTGCCATCAGCAGCACGACGTCGTCGAGCGACGCGCCGCCGAGAATCGCCGCGACCGGCAGATCGCGATCCAGCTCCGCCTTGACCCGCTTGCGGAAGTCCAAGGCCTGCAACGAGTCGAGGCCGAGCGCGACCAGCGGCATGGTGGCGTCGATCGAGTCGGCGCTGTCGCCGCCGATGACCTTGAGCAGTTCGGTGCGCATGCGCAGATCCAGCGGGGTGCTGTCGGCCGCGGGCGCATCGTTCACGGCGGGTGCGGGCGCCTGGCCCGGGTCGGCGGACCCGGTCGCCGACGACTCCGCCCGCGCCACCGGCGCACTGGACTCGAGCCCGGTGAGCACACTGGCCTGCCCGAACGCGCCGAGCACCTCCCGCAGGAAGTCCCAGTCCGCGGCGATGATCATGCCGTCGCGGGCGGGCAGTGCGAGCCCGGCCTCGATCGCGTCGGCGGGCGCCATCGGGAACACCCCCGCCTCTTCGACGCGGGCGAAACCGGCGTCGTCGAGCGGACCGGCGACGCTCCACAGACCCCACTGCAGGCTGGCCGCGTCGATGCCGCGGGCCCGCAGCCGGCGAGCGGCCACATCGAGCATCCGGTTGGTCACCGCGTAGAGGATCTGTCCACGTCCGCCCAGGGTCGCCGCCATGGACGAGCACAGCAGCACCCGCGCGTCGGCCGCCAGCGGGGCGGCCTCGATCAGGTTGTCCAGGCCACGCAGCTTGGCGCCCGCGGCGGTGCGCACATCCTCGGCGGTGATCTCGCCGAGTTCGGCGTCGACATAGTTCACCGCGGTGTGGATCACCAGATCGACCGGCCGATCGGCGATCTCGGCGCCGAAGGCGGCCACCGCCGCGACATCGCCGACATCGCAGGCGCGCACCACGATCTCCGTACTGCCCAGCGCGCGCAGCCGTGCCAGTTCGCCTGCCAGCGTCGCGGTTTCGCCGCTGCGGCTGAGCAGCGTGACGCGACCGGCGCCGGTGCGCGCCAGATGGTCGGTGAACCGCAGCCCGAGCTGACCGGTGCCGCCGACGATCACCACGTGATCGAGATCGGTGCCGAGCGCACCGGTCTCGGTGGCGGTGTCGAGCACCAGCCGCTTCACGAACATCTTGCCCGCGCGCAACGCCAGCTCGGCCTCCCCCGTGGAGTGCACGGCGGCGACGATCTTGGCGGCTTGCGCGGCCGCGGGTTCGGACGCGGCGAGATCGAGATGGCGGAACAGGATGCCGGGGTGTTCGATGCCGACACTGCGGAATCCGGCGGTGACGCCCGACTGGAACAGCGCGGGAATCGGATCGCCGCCGAGGACGGTCTCACCGCCGACGGTCAGCAGCCAGCACTCGCCGCCGGGGCGCAGCGCGGACAGCGCGCCCGCCCAGGCGCGGTCGGCGTAGAAGCCGGTCAGCGCGTCGACGGCGGCGGCGGTGTCGTCGTCCGTGGTCTCGGGGAGCAACACGACCACGGTGTCGGCGGCCGCACCGTCACTCAGGGTGAAGGCGGCGCCGGAGGCGAGGTCGGCCGGGCCGAGCACGCGCGCGCCGGCACCGTGGCGGTCGGCCGCCGCGAGCAGCGCGGTGGCAAGGTCGGCGCACTCGCCGGTGTGGTCGACGAGCAGCAGGGTGCGCGGCGCGGTGAGCGAGCGGCGCTGCAGCGGGCTCCACTGTTCCACCAGCCGTTGCGGTTTCGGCGTGGTGACGACCAGCTCGGCCGGGGTCTCGTGTGCCCCCAGCGGTGCCCACAGCCGCTTGGGCGCGGTGACGGTGTGCGGGAAATCGCGCAGCGGCAGGGTGACGGTGTCGTCGA
This sequence comes from Nocardia sp. No.11, assembly GCF_038752175.1. Lineage (NCBI taxonomy): Bacteria > Bacillati > Actinomycetota > Actinomycetes > Mycobacteriales > Nocardiaceae > Nocardia > Nocardia sp. No.11. The sequence continues at coordinate 52,253 of NZ_JBCGFB010000008.1, forward strand.
CCCGCAGTGCGTCCCACCGATAGTCGGCGTCGAGGACGGCGACCTGGGCCACATTCCGGGCGAACTCCGACAGGCCGTCCGCGGTGCGCAGCGAGGTGCCGAGCACACGGAAGTCGCGCGGGGGCAAGCCGGGACGGTTCGGGACCAGACTCAAGTTCTCCTGGAGCGCCAGTTGCAGCACCGGATGCTCGGCGACCTCGATCATCAGGTCGACGCCGTCACTGCCCGCGCTGATCACGGCGCGGTCGAACCGGACTCGGTTGCGCAGGTTCCAGTACCAGTACTCCTCCTGCTTGAGGTCGGGCGTGATCACCTCACCCAGCGTCGCTCCGTAGCAGGGGGTCTCGGAGGCGGCGAAGTTCGGGGCACTCATCTCGTCGCCGAGGAAGCCTTCGAAATCGGCCCGCACCTCGGCGACGATGGAGGTGTGCGCGGGGAAGGCGACCCGGATCTCCCTGGCGAACTGGCCGCGCTCGGTGGCCGCGGCTACCAGCTCGACGACGGCGCCGCGTTCGCCGGAGATGGCGATGATGTGCGGCGAGTTGACCACCGCCAGCTCGGCCCAGCCCGAGTTGCGCGCCATCAGCGCTTCCACGCTCTCGCGGTCCATCCCGAAGACCGCCATCGAATAGCCGCGCGGGGACAGCCGGTCCGCGAGCAGGGCCCGATGGGTCACCGCGAGCACCGAATCACGCAGCGTCATCACGCCGGAGACCGCGCCAGCGGCGAGCTCGCCCTGGCTGTGGCCGATGGTCGCGTGCGGTCGCACGCCCGCCGCCTGCCACGCCGCGGCCAGGCCGGTCATGTGGAACATCAACGCGGGCTGGACTTCCCACACCGTGTCGTCGTAGCGACCCTCGTGGCCCAGCAGATAGTGCAGCGGCTTGGAGTGCCCGAAGCGTTCGGCGTGGATGGCGGCGCACTCGTCGACAACGGCGCGGTAGGCGCCGGACAGCGCGTAGAACACCGCGCCCATGCCGGGGCGCTGACTGCCCTGGCCGGGGAAGACGAAGCCGACCCGGCGCGCGCCGGCGGCGGTGTCGGCCCGGACCACCGCCGGGTGGTCGGTGTCGGTGGCGATCGCGTCGAGCGCGGCCGTCAGGTCGGTCCGGGCGGCGTCGGTCGTCGACGGCGGAGCCAGCACCAGCGCGCGGCGACGACGGGCGACGCGGGTGCGGAACAGCATGTCCGCCAGGCGTTCCGATGTCGCCTCGGCATGGGTCTGGACGTAGTCGCGCAGGGCGGCGGCCTCGGCGCGCAGTCCGTCGACGCTGTCGGAGGACAGCAGGACGGGCACGGTGCCGTCGGGCAGACGGTACTCAGCCATGGTTGGTCTCCTCCAGCACCGGCAGGCCGACGATGGCGTGCGCGTTGGTTCCCGCGACACCGAACGAGGACACCGCGCCGTAGCGCATGCCGTCCGCGCGCGGCGCCCAGTCGGTGAGTTCGGCGGCGAGCCGCAGACTCGTCGCGTCCCAGTCGAGGTCGGTGGTCGGGGCGTCGGCCCACAGGCTCGGCGCGATCGCGCCGTGCGCGCCGCACAGCAGCACCTTGATCAGGCCGAGCATCCCCGAGGCGGCCTGGGCGTGGCCCGCGTTGGACTTCACCGAGCCGAGCAGCGGTCCGTCCGTGCCGCGCTCCGGATCGCCGTAGGTCGCGGCCAGTGCGGTCAATTCGAGCGGATCGCCGACGGCGGTGCCGGTGCCGTGGCCCTCGATCAGCCCGATGTCGTGCGTGCTGATCCCGGCGGCGACGACGGTGGCCTCGATGAGCCGCTGTTGCGCCTGCGCGCTGGGCACCGCGATCGGCGCGCCCGCGCCGTTGTGGTTGACCCGCGAGCCGAGCAGCTGCCCGTAGACCCGGTGTCCGAGCGCCTCGGCCCGCGACTGCCGTTCCAGCACGACCACGCCCGCGCCCTCGCCCCACAGCGTCCCGGTCGGGTCGGCGGCGTAGGAACGGCAGTGACCGTCGGTGGCCAGCGCATTGTTCTTGGAGAACTCGTAGAACGCGCCGGGCGAGCCCATCACGCAGACGCCACCGGCCAGCGCCCAGTCGCATTCGCCCGCGCGAATGGCCGAGGCGGCCTGATGCACCGCGGTCAGCGACGAGGCGCAGGCGGTGTCCACGCTGATGGACGGGCCGACCAGGCCGAGCCCGTGCGAGATACGTCCGGCGACCGCGCCGAGGGCGGTGCCGGTGGCCCGGTAGCCGCTGTACTCGTTGACACCGGCCACCCGCGGCCCGTACTCGACCGTCGAGACGCCCATCCAGACACCGGCCGGATCACCGTCGAGCGCACCGGGATTGATGCCGGCGTGCTCGAGCGCGCGCCAGGCCACTCGCATGGCCACCCGCTGCTGCGGGTCCATGGCGACGGCCTCGCGCGGGGTGATGCCGAAGTACTGGGCGTCGAACTCGGTGGCGCCGTCGAGGAAGCCGCCCGCGTCGCGCACGGGAGCCCAGCCGTCGAGCCTGCCGAGGGCGAACAGCTCGTCGAGCGGCCACTCGCGGTCGCGCGGGAACGGGCCGATCAGTTCGCGGCCCTGGGCCAGCGCCGACCAGAACGCAGGCAGGGTGTCGACGCCGCCGGGCGCTTCGACGCCCATGCCGACGATGACGATGGGGTCGGGGGTGGACTCGCTCATCGGGCGAGCGCCTGACCGGCCAGTACCTCGGCGATGCCGTCGATGTTCTCGTCGATGTAGAAGTGGCCACCGGCGAACAGATTCACCTCGGCCTCGGCGCTGGTGCTGGTCTCCCAGGCGTAGAGATCGCGGGGGCCGACGAACGGATCGTCGTCGCCGCCGAGCACCAGCAGGGGCGCGGCGACCTGGACGTCCGGGCCGCAGGAGTAGGCGTCGAAGGCGCGGTAGTCGGCCTTGAGCACCGGCAGCGCCATCCGCATGACCTCACGGCTGGCCATCACGTCGGCGCCGGTGCCGTTGAGCGCGGCCATGTGGTCGAGCAATTCCTCGTCCTCGGTGGGATGTCCGGGAAGCTCGGCGATCCGGTGCGGTGCGGCCGCCGCGGAGGTCACCAGCAAACGCACGGGCAACCCGGCGGCTTCGGCCAGCCGGACGAACTCGAACGCGACGATGGAACCCATGCTGTGACCGAAGACGGTCAGCGGGGCGCCGGTGTCGTGGGCGGAGCCACGGAAGGCCTCGAAGGCGCCTGCGGCGAGCTCGGGCAGGGTCTCGGCGGCGGCTTCGCGCACGCGGTCCTGCCGACCGGGGTACTGCATCACCACGGTGTCGAAGTCATGGGCCGTACGCTTGGCGAACACCCGGTAGGCCGAGGCGCCGGCGCCCGCGTGCGGGAAGACGATCAGCGGCGGTAGGGAGTCGGTCCGGGGGGCCTGGAATTGCCGGATCCAGCCGAGTTCTCTTGCCATGTCGTTCTCCCTCACCGGTCGCGCACACGCTGCGCGGCCGTTTCGCACTGTCCAACGCCGTGCCGACGCACGGGCCCGCCCGGCGCAGTCGTCCGGGACCGGGGCGAATCCTGTTGCGCCCGAAGCCGACCCGGTTCGGTCGTGCCCGGCAACCACCGGGCGATCGGTCGGGCAACAGTAACACCCGGGCATTAGTATAGGCTAGCCTTACCAACCGAGGTGACCAAGGTAACGATCGAACGGAGCACCCAGCAGATGAACCCCGCCGGGACCCCCTACGTGCTACCCCGCGAGCAGACCGACCTGCCCGCCGAGGTGGCCGCCGCACCGGCGCCGACACTGCCGGTCTTCGCCGCGCCCTTCGCCCTGCGCGTAGCCGACCCGGACGGCGCCGATCCCGAGCTGCTGGCCGAGTGGATGGCCCGACCGCACCTGCTCGAATCGTGGGAGCAGGACTGGGACGCCGACCGCCGCCGCGAGGATTTCCGGGCCCAGCTGGCCGGAACCTACTCGCGCCCCTGCGTTCTCAGCCTCGACTTCGCCGTGCTGGGCGAGCCGGAGCTCGGTGTGCGCGACATCGCCTACCTCGAGTTCTACCGCGCGGCCAAGGACGAGATCGGCCGGCTCTACGACGCGCAGCCCGGCGACATCGGCTTCCATATCGCCACCGCCGACACCCGGGTGATCGGCAAGGGCATCATGTCCGCCTGGATCTCGACCATGGCCGCCGCCGTCTTCGCCGCCAACCCCGACTGCCGACGCATGCTCGGCGACCCGGATCACCGCAACCAGGCCATCTGCCGCAGCTTCGACAAGATCGGCTGGCACCGCGTCGGCGAATTCGACGTCCGCCCCACCCGCCGCATCGCGCTCTACGCGACCCCGCGCACCCCGACCGACCTCCCGGCCCCCGCCTCCTGACCGGACCCCCACGCCCGCCCTCGACAGGGACAGGGACAGGGACAGCGGCACACCAGCGCTCCAACAAACCCAGCCACCCACGCCCGACCCCTAGGGAGGGCAGGCCGACGCAGTCGGCCGTCGGCGGCCGTCCCGCCGGTCAGGCGCCGTGGCGTACGCGACGAAGGAGCAAGCCACGGTCCCTGACCGGCGGGACACAAGGGGCCGCCGACTCGAGCGCGCCAGCGCTCCAAAAACTCAAGCCTGCTGGGCGATCCAGTTGTGCATCCAGGTGATGGCGGTCTGGCCGCCACCCNCCCAAGGGGCCGCCGACCTCGAGCGCGCCAGCGCTCCAACAACTCAGCACGCCGCAAGGTGGACCGCGCCGGCACGGGCCCGGGCGGGTTCGGTGCGCAGCACGCGGTCCGAGAGTTCGCCCAGGCAGCTGAGATTGGGGAAGCCGGGGCCCTGTGCCATGGCGGCCATGTTCGGCAGGTACAGCTTGCCCGCCAGGCCGGTGACGGCCAGGTCGTAGCCGATCGAGGACTCGATCCGCTGCTGGGTCAGCGGGCCGCCGACGGCGAGCTCGAGCAGGTCGGCGGTCTGCTGGTCGAACATGTCCAGGAACCACAGCGGCTGACCGCCGGTGGCGTCGACGACCAGGTCGAAGTTGTGTACCTGATCGGCCCGCAGCTCGTTGGTGAGGGTGAGGGCCAGCACCTCGCCCTGCGGCACGATCTTGGTGACCCGGCCCTGCAGGTGGTGCACGCGGCTGTCGCCGAGCAGGCTCTCCTGCACCCGCACCGAGAACACGCCGCGGTCGGTGCGCCGGATGACGTCGCGGCGTTCCTGGATGCTCAGCGCGTTCCACTTCACCGGATCGCTGAACAGCGAGTTCTCGAAGAAGCTCTCACCACGGGTGTAGAGGGTGGCCATCGGCGAGATCACCGAGATGGTGAGCATCTCGTGCCGGACCAGCTCGTCCAGGGCCGAGCCCGCGGTCTCGCCACCGCCGATCACCGCGGCGCGGGAGGCGGCGGGCAGGCCGCGCTTACCCGCGAGGTCCCAGAACTCGGCGATGCTGAGCACGCGCGGGTGGTCGGCCAGCGCGCGACTGCTGCGGCCGGGGCCGGTGATCATCAGGCCGTCGGCGGCGAGTTCGGTGCGATGGCCGTCGGCGTCGACGACGCCGACCTGCCACTGGTCGCCGATGCCGTTGCCGCCGTGGCGGATCTGCTCGACCCGGCCGAGCACGAGCTCGAGGTCGATGGACTTGGCGACCCACTGCAGGTACTTGGCCCAGACGTGGTGCTGCGGGCTCGGCCTGCCGCGGTCGATCCATTCGGCGTAGGTGCCGTGCTCGATCAGGAACGAGGTCCAGCTGAACGCGGCCATCGCCTGGTCGATGTCGCGATTGCGGCCGCGCGCCCAGGTGGAGTGGTAGGGGAAACCGATGTCCTTCTCGGGGCTGGTGCCGAGCCGGTGCTGACCGTCGGTCCAGCCGCCGCTGGGCAGCCAGTTGCCGCCGACCGCGTGCGATTCGACGACGACCACGCGCGGGGCGGGCAGGCCGAGGGTGCGCAGGACGTGCGATTTCGCCGCCACCGCAAGGGCTTTCGGCCCCGCGCCGACTACCAGGAGGGTCTCCACCGGTTCGTTCTCCACTCTCTCACGCATATCCGCGCCGGGATCGTCCACAGGGCGATCGCCCGGACACGATCCCCATATTTGCATAGGCTTACCTTATCTGGCTAGTGCAGTCCTACCCGTGCAGACAAATTAGTGACCTTAGGCTAACCTAACGGCATGGGTAAGGGATTGAACGGCCTGATCACCAAGGCCTGGGGCGGCGCCGACTACAAGCTGACGGTGACATCCACCGAGCAGATCACCGACAAGTTCGTGCGGATCGGCGTCGACCTCGGCGGGTTGCTCGCCGACCACCCGGTACACCCGACCCAGTGGATCCGCCTGTGGATTCCGGATGCCGACAGCGACAAGCTGCACCACCGCGGCTACACCCTCGTCGACCCGAACCCGGAAACCGACACCGCTTACATCGACTTCGCGCTGCACAACGGCCCGGCCGCCGACTGGGCCCGCCGCGCCGAGCCGGGCGACCCGCTCGATGCGACCGTCCTCGGCTCGGACTTCCAGCTGCCGGAGCAGACCCCGAGCGAGTACATCATCTTCGGCGACACCGCCTCGCTGCCCGCCATCAACTCACTGCTCGACGCCATCGGCGACACCCCGGCGCGGGTCTGGCTGGAGTGGCAGTACGAGTCCGACCAGACCATCCCGGTGCGCACCAAGCCGCATCACCAGCTCACCTGGCTGCAGCGGGTCGACGACGGCCGCCTCATGCGCGAAGCCGCGCTGGAGATCAGCTGCGCCGCGGACGCGTTCGCGTGGGTGGCCTGCTGTGGACAGACCACCCGCTCGATCGTGAAGACCCTCAAGGGCCAGCACGCGCTGCCCAAGACCGCGATCAAGTCGCAGGCGTACTGGAAGTAGCCCCCGAGGACGACCAGCGGTCGGTCTCGGTGCTGATGCGGCCGGAGTAGGCGCTGCGGCAAGCTGATCGGACAAGTCGGGAACGCCCGAGCCGTCCGGATCGAAACGAGCGCCGTGTCCGTCATCGATGCTGTCTTGCTGGTCGCCACCGTGGCGCTCGCGATCATGCTGGTCGCGTCGCCACGGCTCGGCAGGCGCGTGGCGCCGTTCGCGCTGCCGGTGGTGATCCTGGGCACGCTGCTGCTGTGGGTGCTCGCGAGCTCCTGGCATTGGTGGCCGCTCTACCTGCTCATCGCGCTGATGCTCGCGTTCGTGCTGACCGATGTCGCCGGAGCGCGGCGGCGGGCGTGGTTCCGCGCGGGAATCGGCGCGCTGGCCGTGCTCGCGATCCTGCCGTGGGCGGTGCCGCCCGCGCCGGAACTGCCCGAACCCACCGGACCGTACGCCGTCGGGTCGGAGATCTTCCGCTGGGTCGACGAGCGGCGGCCCGAGCCGGCGACCGCCGCCGAGGAAGACCGGCGCAATGTGGTCGTCCAGGCGTGGTATCCGACCGAGGTCTCGTCCGGTCGCCAGTGGGTGTATCTCGACGGGCAGGACCGGTTGCCGTCGAAGGTGTCGGGTATTCCGGGATTCCTGCTGGCGGACACCCGGATCGACACCCACGCGACCGCCGACGTCGCCGTGTCGCCGGACCGGGACCGCTGGCCGGTGGTGCTGTTCTCCCCCGGCTACGGCGCGCCGCGCGCCTTCTACTCCGGACTGGTCGCCGACCTGGCCAGTCGCGGCTTCCTCGTGCTGGCGATCGATCATCCCTACGAGTCGGCGGTGACCGAACTCGCCGACGGCACGGTGGCCACTACGGTCGAGAACATCGCCGCCGACGACCCCGATGCCCTCCGCTACATGACCGAGCGTCTCGAAACCCGCACGGCCGACCTGCGATTCGTACTCGACCAGCTCGCCCGGCCCGAGGTCCTCGGCCCGCTGGAAGGCCATGTCGACCTCGGAAACCTCACCGCCATCGGACATTCCCTCGGCGGTGCCGCCGCGCTGTCGGCCATGGCCGCCGACTCACGGCTCACCGCCGCGGCCAATCTCGACGGCACCCTCTACGGCGATCTGCCCGAGCGCGCCCTCGATCGCCCGGTGCTGCTGCTGGAGAGCGACCACGCCGTGACCGGGCATTCCCAGCGCTATCTCGACGGCAATCGCGCGGTGCTGGAACGGCTTCGCGCCCCCGGCTTCCGCTTCGAATTCGGCGACGCCGACCACTACAGCTTCACCGACGTGCCCCAATTCCTGGCCGCCCCGGTGCGTTTCGTGGCGACCAGGATCGTCGGCGGATCACGTACCCCGGCCGACATCCAGCGCACCGCCAACGACATCCTCACCCCGTTCCTGCTGGGCCGATACGCCGAGGTCGGCGTCGCCGCCGGTCATGCCGGGGTCACGGGCGGTCCGGTGCCGCGCTGACCAGACGTGGTGGCGGGGGCGGGCGATTTCGGCGAAGGTGGACAGCGGAACGCAGTACGGAACCCACACCCGCGAGGAGTACGCCGTGTCCGTTCTCGACGACAGCACACCCTTCGGCGCCACGGTCGCCCAGCGCCTGGCCGACGAGCACGTTCTCTGGCTGACCACCATCGGCGCCGACGGCACCCCGCAGCCGAACCCGGTGTGGTTCCTGTGGCAGGACGAGACGTTCCTGATCTACACCATGCCCGAGGCCAAGCGGCTACGTCATCTCGCCCGCAATCCGCGGGTCGCGCTGAACTTCAACAGCTCCGCCTCCGGCGGCGAGGTGGTCGTGTTCACCGGGACGGCACGCGTCGGCGAGGCGGTGTCGGACGCCACGATCGCCGACTACAGCCGCAAGTACACCCAGGGCTTCGTCGACATCAAGATGACCGAGGCCGAGTTCTTCGACACCTACTCGGTCCCGATCCACATCACCCCGGACCAGCTGCGAGGCTTCTGACACACACGAGGGCCGTCTCGTCGAGCGAGACGGCCCTCGTCGTGGCGGGTCAGACCGAGACTGGCTCGAGCCGCCAGCCGGTGGCGCGTTCCCGCTCGTTCCAGAACGCGGCGTAGCGGCCGTCGAGCGCGAGCAGTTCCTGGTGGGTGCCGCGTTCGGCGATGCGGCCGCCGTCGAGGAACAGGATCTGGTCGGCGTGCGCGATCGTCGAGAGCCGGTGGGCCACGACGAGAACGGTCTTGTCCCTGGTCAGTTCGTGGATGCCACGGACCACCACGGCCTCGCTGTGCGGGTCGAGCGCACTGGTCGCCTCGTCGAGCAGGACGATCGGGGCATCCTTGAGCAGGGCCCTGGCGATCGACACGCGCTGGCGTTCACCACCGGACAGCGACGCGCCGCCCTCGCCGACCAGGGTGTCGAAACCGTCGGGCAGCCGCTCGACGATCTCGTCGACCCTGGCCGCGACGGCGGCGCGCTCGAGTTCGGCGTCGGTGGCCGCAGGCTTGCCGATGCGGATGTTGTCGGCCACCGAGCGGTTGAACAGGTAGACGTTCTGGAAGACCAGCGACAGCTGATCGAGCAGCGTCTCCGACGGCTGTTCGCGCACATCGTGTTCGCCGACCGAGACCGCGCCGGAGCTCACGTCGTAGAAGCGGGCGGCCAGCCGCAGCAGCGTGGTCTTGCCCGCGCCGCTGGGGCCGACGATCGCCGTGGTGGTCCCGGCGGGCACGGTGAAGCTCAGCTCCGACAGGACGGGCTCACCGGGCCGGTAGCCGAAGCTCACCTCGTCGAACACCACGGCGGGCGCACCCGGCGTCACCGGCTCGCTGGGCGCGGGCAACGTCGGCTCGGCCAGCAGCTCGGTGATCCGGTCGGCGGCCGCGGCGGCCGACCGCAGGGCCGCGCCCAGTTGGGCGGCCTGGTTCACCGGCTCGATGAAGCGCGAGCTCACCGCGATCAGCGCGATCGCCGCGGCCGCCGAGATCGCGCCGTCGGTCACCCGCACCACCGCGAGGTAGGCCAGCACCAGGAACACCGCCTGCACGAACAGCGCGAAGACGATCAGCCCGGGCACGGTCGCGACCATCATCTTGCGCACCGCCGAGCGCTGACCGACCAGCGCGGCGTCGAGCGCCTTGTTGCCCGCGCCGACCGCGCCGAACGCGCGCAGCACCGGCTGGGCCTGGGCGAATTCCACCACCCGGGAATCGGCTTCGGCCGCGGCGGTGTGCAGACGGGCGTCGGCGCCGGTGTAGGCGCGGTTGGCCAGGTTGTTGACCAGGTACAGCACGGGCGCGGCGAGCAGCATGGCCAGCCCGATCCGCCAATCGATGAACAGCATGCCGAGCGCGACCACCAGCGGCACGATGATGCCGGTGAGCACCTTGGCGAGCAGGTAGGCGATCAGGCCCTGCATCTCGCGGACCTGCTCGACCATCACCCGCGACAGCGGGCCGGAGTCGCGGTCGGCGAACCAGCCCAGCGGCAGCGCGTTGAGCTGATCGCCGAGCCGGGTCTGCAGGCCACGCTGCATGCCGAGGCCGATCCGCAGGCCGAGTACAGCCTGTAGGTAACCGAAGACGACCACACCGGCCACGGCCACGGCCATGCCGAGCGCCCACAGCCAGGCGCCACCCAGATCGTCACCGAAGAGCGTTTCCAACACCGGGACCAGCAGCAGATACGCGATGGCCTGGCACAGCGCCTGGAGCACGATGGCGGCGAGCAGGCGCGGGATCAGCGGGGCGAACTCGTCGGGGACGAGGCGGAAAACCTTGCGAATCATCGTGTTTCCTCCACCAGGGCGAGCGTGCCGAGCGCGGCCTCGTTGATCTCCCACAGCCGCTGATACAGCCCGCCCGCGGCGCGCAGCTCGGCATGGGTGCCCTGCTCGACGAGGGTTCCGTTCTCCAGCACCAGGATTCGGTCGACGCCGGTGATGGTGTGCAGGCGGTGCGCGATCACCAGCACAGTGCGGCCGGCCACGAGCGCGGCCAGCGCGTCCTGCACCGCGGCCTCGGATTCGGGATCGGCGAAGGCGGTGGCCTCGTCGAGGACCAGTACCGGGGTGTCGGCCAGCAGCGCGCGGGCGATCGAGAGGCGCTGGGCCTCACCGCCGGACAGGGTCGCGTCGACGCCGATCTCGGAGTCGTAGCCGCGCGGCAGCGCCGTGATCCGGTCGTGGATCTGCGCGGCCCGGCTCGCCCGCTCGATCGCCGCGTCGTCGGCGTCGGGACGCGCGATCAGCAGGTTCTCGCGGATCGAGCCGCGGATCAGGCGCACGTCCTGGAACACGAATCCGACGGTGCGGTACAGCTCTTCGCTGGTGAACTCGCGAATATCACGGCCGTCGATGGTGATCCGGCCCGCGCCGACGTCGTAGAAGCGGGGCAGGAGTTTGGCCAGCGTCGATTTGCCGGAGCCGCTCGGGCCGACCAGCGCGGTGATGGTGCCCGGGGTCAGTTCGAGATCGAGGCCGCGCAGCACGTCATGGCCGGTGCGGTAGGCGAATTCGACCCCTTCGAAGCGGACGACGCCGTCCTGGCCCGTGCCGGGCGCGGTGGTCGCCGCGACGATGTCGAGCTCGGGAGTCTGCTGCAGTTCGTGCAGGCGCAGCGCCGCGGCGCCACCGGCCCGCAGCGCCTGCGAGCCGTAGCCGAGACCGAGCAGCGAACTGCCGATACCCAAGCCGACCAGCAGGAACGGCAGCAGGTCGAGCGGATTCACCCAGTCGAGGCCGACGAAGGCCAGCCCGCCGACGACCACGATCAGCATGACGAAGACCGGCATGACGACGATGTCGGAGGCCGACTGCACGCGCAGGATCGGCATCTTCATCCGGTGCGCCGCCTGCACCTGACCGTCGACCGCGTGCTGGAACTCGGTGTGCGCCTTGCCCGCCTGGCCGAACGCCCGCACCACCTGGATGCCGTCGACGAATTCGATCGTGGCCTCGGCGGTGCGGCGCTCCCAGCGGGTGTAGACCGCGAGACGGTCGCGGCCGTCGCGGTCCATGATCTTGCCGAACAGGAAGAAGTAGGCGATCAGCGGAATCAGCAGGACCAGGGTGAGCCGCCAGTCGACGGTGAACAGGTAGCCGAGGGTGACCAGCGGAACCACCAGCGCGCCGACGAACTCCAGCCGGGCGTGCGCCACGAGGTAGTGCAGCGCCTCCACGTCGTCGCGCAGATAGGTCTTGACCTCGCCGGAGCTGCGTTCGCCGAACCAACCGAGCGGCACCCGGGTGAGCTTGTCGGCCAGGGCCCGGCGCAGGGTGAGCTGGTACCCGGCGTCGACCGCGTGCGACCAGGTCAGCGCGACGGCTTGCAGCAGCGCGCGCACGATCAGGACGACCACGGCCGCGCCGAACAGCCACCACACCCGATCGGTGTCGACCGGGGTCTCGAGCAGTTCCCGGCAGGCCTGCACGATCAGCAGGAACGGCACGACGGTGCAGACCGAGGCGACCGCGACGAGCAGGCTCGCCGACGTCAGCATTCCCGACACCGGCGCCAGGATCTCCTTGCGCGCCCGCGCTTGCTGTTGCTTCTGCGCTTTCGCAGCCGCCTTGGGCAGCCGGTTCCCCGACTCCACCCCCGGCGGCGGCGCTACCTGCACCGTCATAACTTCTCGCCCTCTCGACCTGTCCACAGCAGTGTGCCAAGGGTAGGTTAGCCTAAGTTGAGTGGTTGTGGCCGACCGGGGAAGGTTGTGTGAACTGGCGGTCAACCCCCTCGGCAATTCGACATTCCGGGCGTAATTTCCTCTCTACCTCCGAGTCCTTTCGCACGGCGGGAGAGCGAAAATGTTTGTCACGTCAATAATTTCGGCGATTGCGGACTGCCATATCGATCCCGGTCTTCTGACGCCCGACCAAGCGCATCGAGCCATGCAGATTCATCTCGAATGCAGCGTCGATCTGTGCCGGGTGCGCAGGCGCGCCCGGCACACCCTCGTCGAAGCGAAATTGATGGTCCTCGACCAGCGCGCCGGTTGACGATTGGCCGCCAGAATTCCGGGAAATCATTTCTGGTGTTCACTCCTCTGCCATCCGTGGCCGCCTGGGTGCATCACCAGGCGCGCACCGGGTTCGAAGTGACCTATTTCCGCGACGGCGAACGCGGCGTTCTCATCGAAGGGTGCGCGACCGCGGTCGAGGACGGTCTCGCCTGGGCGATCGACTATCGCCTGCGGGTCGACGGCAGCTGGCACACCCGGTCGGCGCAGATCACCGGCCGCTACCCCGACACCCGGCGCTCGCTCACGCTCCGTTCCGACGGGCTCGGGCGCTGGCAGGTCGACGGAGCGCCCGCGCCCGAACTCGACGGCTGTCTCGACGTCGACCTCGAGGCGTCGGCGTGCACGAACGCGCTGCCGGTGCACCGGCTCGGGCTCGCGGTCGGGGACGCGGCCGACGCGCCCGCGGTGTACGTGCGCGCCGCCGACCTCGCGGTCGGCCGGCTCCCCCAGCACTATCGGCGGATCACCGACGGCGCAGGTCAGCGCTACGACTACCAAGCGCCGAGCGTCGACTACCGGGCGACGCTGGACTACGACGAGGCCGGTCTGATCGTCGACTATCCGGGGCTGGCGCGCCGCCACGCCTGAGGGCCGACGAGACTGGCGGTATGCGACGCAGGCAGCAGCCGCCGCTGCCCAAGCGGCACGGCCTCGATCCCGCCCGGCTCCGGCTCCCGGAGGACGGGCAGTGGGCGACCGTGCGAGACCACCTGGTCGAGCGGCTGCCGCGCGTCGATCCGGCGCGAATCGACGAGATGCTGCGGGCCGGCGAGATCGTCGACCTGACGGGGCCGCTGCCGCCGGACGCGCCGTTCGTGCCGGGCGGGGCGGTGTGGTTCCACCGCGATCTGCCGGTCGAGACCGAGGTGCCGTTCGAGATCGGGATCGTCCACCGCGACGACGACATCCTGGTCGTCGACAAACCGCACTTCCTGGCGACCATCCCGCGTGGCCAGCACATCCTCCAGACCGCGCTCGTGCGCCTGCGCCGCGACCTGGACCTGCCCGATCTGATTCCGGCGCACCGGCTCGACCGGGTCACCGCGGGCCTGATCCTGTTCGTGGTGAACCCGGCGGCGCGCGGCGCCTATCAGACGATGTTCCACCGCCGCACCGTGCGCAAGGAATACGAGGCCATCGCGCCCTACGATCCGGCACTGGAACTGCCCAGGACCGTGCGCAGCCGGATCATCAAGGAGAAGCAGGTGCTCGCCGCGCAGGAGGTGCCCGGCGAGCCCAATGCCGAGACCGAGGTGGAACTGGTCGAGCACCGCGACGGGCTCGGCCGCTACCGGCTGCGGCCACACACCGGGCGGACTCATCAGCTGCGGTTGCATATGAACAGCCTCGGCGTGCCGATTCTCGGTGACGACTTCTATCCGGTGGTCACCGACAAATCCGTCGACGACTACACCCGGCCGCTGCAATTGCTGGCGGCCTCGCTCGAATTCACCGATCCGATCAGCGGACAGCCACGGCGGTTCGAGACCAGGCGCACCCTCCAGGCCTGGTCCGACCTGCCCGGATGGTCCGCGACCGCTGTCGAGTAGCTCACAGGCCGGGGCCGGTTGTCGATCTTGATGACCACACGCAGCGCCGGTCGGTCCCGGTTTCGCCCAGGAATCGCGCGCTGACCTGCGGTCATCGCACCGTTTCCATTCCGTGATATTTCCGTACACTCGGTCGGGTGCCCGTACCCGCCACCGTCGCCGATCCCCGGCCGAAGCTGCACGCCTATCTCGATATCGGCGTGGTCGTCGTCGTGCTGGCCTGCACCAATCTGATCGCGCATTTCACCACCGCGTGGGCCAATATCGTCACCGTGCCGGTCGCGGCCTTCGCGCTGCTGGCGCTGATGCGCAAGCGCGGGCTCGGCTGGGCCGAACTCGGCCTGTCCCCCAGGCACTGGCGTCGCGGCACGATCTACGCGCTCGGCGCGGTCGGGATCGTGCTCACCGCCGTCGCGATCGGCGCGATCCTGCCGATCACCCGGCCGTTCTTCCTCGCCGACCGGTACGCCACCATCTCCGGCGCGCTCATCGCCTCGATGATCGTCATCCCGTTGCAGACGGTGATCCCGGAGGAACTCGCCTTCCGCGGTGTCCTGCACGGCACCCTCGACCGGGTGCTCGGCGTCCGCGGACTGTTCGCGGCGGGCTCGCTGCTGTTCGGCTTCTGGCACATCGCCTCCTCGCTGGGCCTGACCAGCGGCAACAAGGGCCTGTCCGGGATCGTCGGCGGCGGCCTCGTCGGCCAGATCATCGGCATCGCCCTCGCCGTCGCGGCCACCGCGGGCGCGGGCGTGGTGTTCACCTGGCTGCGCAGGCGCAGCGGCAGCCTGCTCGCCCCGATCGCCCTGCACTGGTCGCTCAACGGCGCGGGCGCGCTCGCCGCCGCCGTCGTCTGGCACACCGCGCTGCGCTGAGTCAACGCTCGTCGGCCAGGGCCGGGTCGGTGGTGCGAACGGCGGCGAAGACATTCGCGCAGACCGTCACGAGGTCGTCGGGGTGGGTGGTGCGGCCGTCCATCAGCCAGTCGACCAGCAGGTGGTTCACGCCGCCGACCACGGTGACACAGGTCAGTCTGCTGCGTTCGGGGAGCGGCTGGGCCCGTGCCGAGGCCCACAGCCCGGCGACCAGTTCGGCGTAGTCGCGCAGCACGCCGTGCCTGCGTTCCTCCATCCGCGCGGAGACGCCGACGACCTCGATCAGCACCACTCTGGCGCGGCGCGGGTCCTCGGTGAGATACCCGATGAAGGCGGCCAACCCCGCCGTGATCACATCGTCGAGGCGGGGCCCGGCACTCGACAGTGCCGCCACCGTGCGCTCGCGGAGCTGGGCGGTCGTCTCGTCGTAGAGCGTGGCCAGGCAGGACTCGCGGTCGCGGAACGACTCGTAGAAGTAGCGCTCGGTGAGACCGGCGATCCCGCACAGCTGCTTGACCGTGCCCACCGCGTAGCCCTGGGTGCCGAAGAGTTCGAGCGCGGCATCCAGCAGTGCGGTTCGGCGCTGCTGGACTCGCTCCGCAGAGGTCCGTCCCGAGTACCGCCGACCCGCCGGGCGATCGGCGGACTGGTCTGTCATCGAAGTCTGTCCTTCTGTGCGACTGCGTGGAATACTAGGCCACAATTTCTGACAAGACGACATGTCAGAAGACTGTTTCCGCTGGATCGAAAGGCTTCGCCGATGAAACGCACCCACGCCGGCTCGGTCGTCGCGGTGACCGGCGGCGCCGCCGGCATCGGCCGCGAGATCGCGCGACAGTTCGCTGTCGCGGGCGCGCGCGTCTGCATCGGCGATCTCTCCGGCACGGCCGCCCGCACCACGGCGCGCGAGTTGCCGGGAACGGTGCACGGGTGCGAACTCGACGTCACCGACGAGCGCTCGTTCCACGATTTCCTCGCCACCACCGAGGCACTGCTCGGACCGGTCGACGTGCTCGTCAACAACGCGGGCGTGATGTGGGTCGGCGCGTTCGACACCGAACCCGACACCGCCACCACCCGGATGATCGCGGTGAATCTGCACGGCGTCATCCGCGGCGTGCGCCTGGTCGCGCCCGCGATGCGCACGCGCCGCCGCGGACACATCGTCACCATCGCCTCTGCCGCGTCCCGACTATCCCCTCCTGGCGAATCCACCTATGCCGCGACCAAACACGGGGTGCTCGGCTATCTGACCGGTGTGCGGGAAGAACTCCGGGGCTCGGGTGTGCACATCTCGGTGATCATGCCGGGTGTCGTCGACACCGAATTGGCGGTCGGCACGGCCACGGGCGCAGCCGAACTCCTGCAACCCGCCGATGTCGCGCGGGCGGTGCTCGCCGTGGTCGAGCGACCGCGCTTCGAAGTCTCCCTGCCCGGCTATATCGGCCCCCTGACCCATCTCGCCGGACTGCTGCCGCAGCGGCTTCGCGATATCGTGCTGCGCCGCGCGGTACCCGACCAGGTGGCGGCGGTCGCCGGGTCGTCCGCACGCGGGAAATACGAGAAGCGCACCCTCCCCTAGATCCACCCCGATCGCCCGGTTGTCGTTGACCACGACGCGGACGGCGTTTACGCTCTCTGGCAATCACACATATGTTCGATAGTCCATATGTTCGAGTGACCGGAAGGCGCCAGATGTCCGACGATCGGTCGATGGAGGATGCCGTCAGCTCGCCGAACACCGAGATCACGGCACTCGCACAGCAGGTCGCGACCGCGCGCGGCAAGCTCCCGCTGCAACACGACACGGCGCTCTACGACGCACTCTCCGACGCCGAGATCCGGGCCGAACGCGAACTGGCCGAATGGATCCGCGCCCAGCGCCGCAAACAGCGCCGCCACGCCGTCGCCGACGAACTGGCCGCCGAACAGCGCGACCGGCGCACCGGGGCGCTCATCCGCCGCGCCGACGAGGCCGACGCCCGCTGGCACCGCAAGGCCCTGGCCGCCCGGCGCCGGGTCTCCAGCGCCGACGCGCGCCTGGCCCAGCTGTACCGGCGGGCGGAGTGGTCCTCGCGCGCACTGATCGGGGTCGTCATCCTCGGCATGGTCTGGGCGGGCGTGAACGTCCAGCACAATCTCGTGCCCAGCGGGGACATGAGCGACCCGCTGTACTGGCTCAGCTTCGGTATCGAGGCGATGATCTCGATCCCGATCATCACCATCATGGTCGCCGCCACCACCGCCGCCCGCTGGGGCCGCGAGCTCGAACGCGGCAAGGTCCTGGTGTTCGAACTGGCCCTGCTCGGCACCACCGTCGCCCTCAACGCCGGACCCCACCTGGCCTCCGGATCCTTCGGCCGCGCCGCCGAATACGCCATCGCGCCGGTGATGGTGGGTGTGGTGATCTGGTTGCACGCGTGGGTGTCGGCGCGATACGCGTTGCTGATCGAAGGGGCTTCGGTCGAATTGCCCGGGGAGGCCGGGTACTCCGCTGCCGAGCGAGTGATGTCGATGGCGGGGGTCAGCTCGGTTGCGGCAAGCGCGCCGGAACGTATTGCGGTGCAGGATGGTTCGATGCCCCGCGCGGTCGGGCACGACACCGCCGCGGGCGCACACAATGGCGCGGTCGAGCGCGAGACCGTGCCGGTCGGCCACGGAACTCTCACAGACGCACACAATGGCACGGTCGGGCACGACACCGTCGCGGCCACAAACGAATCCGTTGCGGTCGCACACGATGTTGCGGTCGAGGCCGAGGCCCTCGCGGCTGCCCACGGAACCGGCGCGGCCGTTCATAATGGCGCGGTCGAGCGCGAGACCGTGACGGTCGCACACGCCGGCGCGGTCGGGCACGGAACCGTCTCGGTCGCAAACGATGTCGCGAGGACGTCGGCGACGGGGCAGTCGGGGGTTGCCGCCGACAAGGAGCGGGCCGCGATGCTCGCGGGTGCCGCCCAGACGAGTGCGCTCGAACCGCAGGAGACTTCCGTAGCGCAGGTAGTCGCACCGGTGACGACTGCGATGGACTACGCCGACTCCGAAGCTTCGACGTTGCGGGATGCCGCACCGGAACTTACCGCCGCGCAGGTCGACTCGGCTTCCGTCGAGACCCTTGCTGGTCGCGGTCAGCTCACTCATGGTCTCCGGCGGCCGTCTGCCGACAAGGTGACCGCGCCCGGCACCCTCGAGCTGATCCACAAGGCTGCCGCCGAGTACCGGCGCAACGGCGACCACGCCCGCGTCAACGGTGCGGTGCCCACGCTGCGGCGAATACCGGTCACCGCCGCCGCGCAGGCCACTGCGGGCGAGGCCACCGGTACCGACCCGGTTCCCGAGGCGACGGCGCACGCCGGCTCCGTCGCCCGTGACCGCAACGGCGACACCGCGGCACCCACCGAATCGGTAGTGGTGCACAACGATCTACAGGCACCGGTCGATGTGCCGGAACAGCTCACCCTGACGCCGGACCTCTCGCCCACGTCCGAGCAACTGCCGAACACCGGCCCGGCGCAGCGGCGCACGGTGCGCGAGCCCGCACCGAAACAGCAGTCCACCAAGCCTGCGGCGGCTTCTAGGCCCGAGCCGCAGCTGACAGCGGCCACCACCGTCTCGCCACAGCTCGACTCGGCGTCCGTCGCCGAGCAGCAGCCTTCGGCCGATGAGCTGTCGACCACGACCGAGCAGATGACGAAGTCGGCAGCGGCGAGCACCGAACAGCGGCAAACTACGGAGTCCGCAGCGAGCATCGAACAGCAGCAGGCCACGAAGTCCACGACCCGCGATGCGCAGCAGCCCGATGAGCCGGAATCCGTTACTTCCGAAGCGGAGTCAGCTGCTAGGGCCGAGCCGAGCGCTCTCTCGACGAGGCAGCCGACGAAGGTCGCGGCGGTGGTTGCGGCTCCCGCGAGCGAGCAGTTCTCCGAATCGGTCGAGCCCGATCTCGATGAGGACGAGGACCACCTGATCGACGAGTACGACTTCGACGACGACACCGAGGTTCGCGCCCTGGCCCGCCAGATCGCGCACCGCAGCCCGCTGCGCCTGACGCTCGATCAGATCGAGGAGATCCTCGAGCTCACCGATCAGTCGTGGTCCGCGCGCAGCATCGGGGCCGAAGTCGGCGTCTCCGGCAGCACGGTCACCAATATCGTCGAGTTCGCCCGCAAGATCCGTCAGCCGTACGCCTTCACCGGCTGACCACCGACTGCGCCCCGGCCCCGGCTCCAACGGGGCCGGGGACGCTTCACCCGAGCGACGGACCGGTGACCGCCTTCGTCGTGGTCCGCAGGCCGACCAGCAGGACCGAGCGGCGAAGTGCGGCACCCGCACCAACGCCCCGAGCAACACGGTATTGCGCACCGCCCCGATCGACAGCACGTCCCGATAGGCCCGCATCGACGGATGCGTGACAGCACCCACCCCGCCACCGATTTTCCCCGGATACCTAGCCAGCATGTCGAGGTCGTCGCCAGACGCCCAGCAGCGGTCAGGTACGCCGGGGGTTCGTCAGCGGCACCAGTCATTCACAGTCGTCGAGAAACAGCCGGAATGCGGGGTAACCGTTCAGTGGCCGAAGGACGCGGAAGTCGCGGCGATCAAGCGTGAGAATAGCGTCGGTGTCGTATTCCGCCGCCAACGCCACACAGACCGCATCGACCAGATCCAGATCCAGACCGTCGTAGGTCCCACGCACCGAGATCGCGGTGGCCAGCTGAGTGGCATCGACCTGAGCGAGGACGACACGAGTGGACGCGATGCGCTCTGCCAACAAGCCGAGAATCCGGTCGGCCACCTTTCGCCCGGCCCGGACACTCGCCACATGATGAACCTCGGTCAACGCCAACGGGCTGACCACGAGCGCACTAGCCGAATCCGCCGCGCGCCGAACCGCGAAGTGCTCCGGGTCCGAGCGATTGAACATCGCGAGCAGTCCAGAAGTGTCAGCGACAACGATCATGCGGACCGATTCATCGCGTCACGAATATCGTCCTTGCCGACCGGGCCACCGAGGTCGAAGGTTTCATCGTCTGCGAGTAACGGCGTCTCCCACTGTCGATTGCGCAAAAGGTAGGCACGCAGCGCATCGCGCATGATCTCGTTCTTGGACCGACCCTCGCCGTCTGCTTGAGCAGCGAGCGCCGCCTCTTCGTCAGCTGTGAGCCGCATTGTCCACGCCATGAAACCCATGGTATCAACGATGAAACCACAGCGGTATGACCCGAGGAACGGCGAAGGCCCGCTTCCCAGGGGGAAACGGGCCTTCGCTGCAACGATCTCGATGGATCGAGGAGGGACCTTACTTGGCCTTCTCCAGGACCTCGACCAGACGCCAGCGCTTGGTGGCCGACAGCGGGCGGGTCTCCATCAGCTGAACGCGGTCGCCGACGCCGGCGATCTCGTTCTCGTCATGCGCCTTCACCTTGGAGGTGGTGCGAATGATCTTGCCGTAGAGCTTGTGCCGGTGACGGTCTTCCAGCTCGACGACGATCGTCTTGTTCATCTTGTCCGAGACGACGTAGCCGCTGCGTACCTTGCGGCTGTTGCGCTCTTCCTTGTTCTCGCTCATGCCGCATCTCCCTTGCCAGCGGGTGCCGTGGCCAGGCCGAGCTCGCGCTCACGCATGACCGTGTAGATCCGCGCGATCTCATGACGGACGACGCGCAGACGTCGGTTGTTGTCGAGCTGACCCGTCGCCATCTGGAAGCGCAGGTTGAAGAGCTCTTCCTTGCTCTCGCGCAGTTTGGCCACGAGCTCTTCTTCGTTGAGCTCGCGGAGCTCTGCGGCCGGTGTTCCGGTAGCCATCAGAACTGCTCCTCCCTGGTCACGATCCTGCACTTCATCGGGAGCTTGTGCATCGCGCGGCGCAGGGCCTCACGAGCGATCTCCTCGTTCGGGTAAGACATCTCGAACATGACCCGACCGGGCTTCACGTTCGCGACCCACCACTCCGGCGAACCCTTACCGGAACCCATGCGGGTCTCGGCAGGCTTCTTGGTGAGCGGGCGGTCGGGGTAGATGTTGATCCAGATCTTGCCGCCACGCTTGATGTGGCGGGTCATCGCGATACGCGCCGACTCGATCTGACGGTTGGTGACGTAGGCGGGCTCGAGAGCCTGGATGCCGTACTCACCGAACGCCACCGCGGTGCCGCCCTTGGACATGCCGGAGCGACTCGGGTGGTGCTGCTTGCGGTGCTTGACCCTACGGGGCATCAGCATGCGTCAGCCCTCCTGACTCTCTGCCGGAGCCTCCGCCACTGCAGTGGCGGCACGCCCGACCTCGGTGCTGGTCGCGGTGGTGCCGGTGGCGCCGGACCGACGGGGGCGGCTCGGACGCTCGCGACGCGGGCGCTCCGGAGCAGCAGCGGCAGCGGTCAGCTCACGACGACCACCGACGATGTCACCCTTGTAGATCCAGACCTTCACGCCGATGCGACCGAAGGTGGTCTTGGCCTCGTAGAGGCCGTAGTCGATGTCCGCGCGCAGCGTGTGCAGCGGGACGCGACCCTCACGGTAGAACTCCGAGCGCGACATTTCGGCGCCACCGAGGCGGCCCGAGCACTGCACGCGGATGCCCTTGACGTTCGGCGAACGCATGGCCGACTGGATGGCCTTACGCATCGCGCGACGGAACGCCACACGGTTGGACAGCTGCTCGGCCACACCCTGAGCAACCAGCTGCGCATCCGACTCGGGGTTCTTGACCTCGAGGATGTTCAGCTGAACCTGCTTCTTGGTGAGCTTCTCCAGCTCGGCGCGGATGCGGTCGGCCTCCGCGCCACGACGACCGATCACGATGCCGGGACGCGCGGTGTGGATATCCACACGGACGCGATCACGGGTGCGCTCGATCTCGACCTTCGAGATGCCTGCCCGCTCCATGCCGGTGGCGAGGAGCTTGCGGATCTGAACGTCTTCCTTCACGTATTCCGCGTACTGCTTGTCCGCGTACCAACGCGACTTCCAGTCGGTGGTGATACCGAGGCGGAAGCCATGGGGGTTGATTTTCTGTCCCATTTACTTTGCCCCTCCCTTCCGGCGGCTACGAGTGGCGCCGGCGGTGGGCACGCTCTCGACCTCGATGGTGATGTGGCTCGTGCGCTTGCGAATCCGGAACGCGCGGCCCTGGGCCCGCGGCTGGAAACGCTTCATGGTGGCACCCTCGTCGACGAAAGCCGTCGAGATGACCAGGGTGGCCGGGTTGAGGCCGAGGTTGTTCTCGGCGTTCGCCGCGGCACTGGCCACGACCTTGGCGACCGGCTCGCTCGCGGCCTGCGGCGCGAACTTCAGGATCGCCAGGGCATCCTCGACACGCTTGCCGCGGACCAGGTCCACGACGCGACGCGCCTTCATCGGGGTGACCCGCACGTGCTTAGCGGTAGCGCGGGCAGTCGGGTTCTGAACCGTTTCGGTGTTGGTTTCAGTCATCGCCGCTTGCTCTTCCGGTCGTCCTTGACGTGGCTCTTGAACGTCCTGGTCGGCGCGAACTCACCGAGCTTGTGGCCGACCATGTTGTCCGACACGAACACCGGGACATGCTTGCGACCGTCGTGGACGGCGAAAGTGTGGCCGATGAAATCGGGGATGATGGTCGAGCGACGCGACCAGGTCTTGATGACCTGCTTCGTGCCCTTCTCGTTCTGCACGTCCACCTTCGCGAGGAGGTGGTCGTCGACGAACGGGCCCTTCTTGAGGCTGCGTGGCATTTCTTACCTCCTCCTTAGCGCTTCTTGCCGGTCTTGCGGCGGCGAACGATGAGCTTGTCGCTCGGACGGTTGGGCTTACGGGTGCGGCCCTCAGGCTGACCCCACGGGGAGACCGGGTGGCGACCACCGGAGGTCTTACCCTCACCACCACCGTGCGGGTGGTCGACCGGGTTCATGACGACACCACGGACGGTAGGACGGCGGCCCTTCCAGCGCATACGGCCGGCCTTGCCCCAGTTGATGTTCGACTGCTCGGCGTTGCCGACCTCGCCGACGGTGGCGCGGCAGCGCACGTCGACACGGCGGATTTCACCGGAGGGCATACGCAGGGTCGCGTACGGCCCCTCCTTGCCCAGCAGCTGAATGCTCATGCCTGCGGCACGGGCCATCTTGGCGCCGCCGCCCGGACGCAGCTCCACGTTGTGGATCGTGGTACCGGTCGGGATGTTGCGCAGCGGCAGGTTGTTGCCCGGCTTGATGTCGGCCGTGGGGCCGGACTCGATCGGGCTGCCCTGCTGGATGCCCTTCGGCGCGATGATGTAGCGCTTCTCGCCGTCGGCGAAGTGCAGCAGTGCGATGTTGGCGGTGCGGTTGGGGTCGTACTCGATGTGAGCGACCTTGGCCGGGATGCCGTCCTTGTCCAGGCGACGGAAGTCGATGACACGGTAGGCACGCTTGTGACCGCCACCGCGGTGACGCGTGGTGATGCGACCGTGCGCGTTACGACCACCGGACTTGGTGAGCGGGCGCAGCAGCGACTTCTCCGGCGTCGACCGGGTGATCTCGGCGAAGTCCGAGACGCTGGAGCCACGACGGCCCGGCGTTGTCGGCTTGTACTTACGGATTGCCATGAGTTCTTCTCTACTTTCTGGATGACCAGCCGCTTACGCGACCGGGCCTCCGAAGATCTCGATGGGCTTGCTGTCGGCCGAGATGGTCACGAGCGCGCGCTTGGTGTCCTTGCGCTTGCCGTAACCGAAGCGGGTCCGCTTGCGCTTGCCCTGACGGTTGGCGGTGTTGACGCTGGTGACCTTGACGCCGAAAACCTTCTCGACGGCGATCTTGATCTGCGTCTTGTTCGAATCCGGGTGCACCAGGAAGGTGTAGGTGCCTTCCTCGATCAGTCCGTAGGACTTCTCCGAGATGACCGGTGCGAGCAGGATGTCGCGGGGGTCGGCGATGGTGCTCACTTGCTCTCCTCCTGGGCCGCCTCGGCGGGACCGTGAACGAACGCGTTCAGGGCCTCGACGCTG
This sequence comes from Nocardia sp. No.11, assembly GCF_038752175.1. Taxonomy (NCBI): domain Bacteria; kingdom Bacillati; phylum Actinomycetota; class Actinomycetes; order Mycobacteriales; family Nocardiaceae; genus Nocardia; species Nocardia sp. No.11. The sequence goes on from NZ_JBCGFB010000008.1 coordinate 76,445, forward strand.
AACACCAGTTCGTCGCTGTTGAGGACGTCGTAGGTGTTGAGCTGATCCGGGGCGATCGGCAGCACGTTCTGCAGGTTCGCCACGCTCTTCCACGCGGCGACGTCCTCGCGACCGACGACGACCAGGAACTTCTTGCGGTCCGACAGCTCGGACAGGAAGCTCTTGGCGGCCTTGGTCGACGGGGTCTGACCCGCGACCAGCTCGGTGATCACGTGGATGCGCTCGTTGCGGGCCCGGTCGGACAGGGCGCCACGCAGGGCGGCGGCCTTCATCTTCTTGGGGGTCCGCTGGCTGTAGTCACGCGGCTGCGGGCCGTGGACGGTGCCACCGCCGGCGAACTGCGGCGCACGGGTCGAACCCTGGCGGGCGCGGCCGGTGCCCTTCTGGCGGTACGGCTTCTTGCCACCACCGGAGACCTGACCACGAGTCTTCGTGGCGTGGGTGCCCTGGCGAGCGGCGGCCAGCTGCGCGATGACGACCTGGTGCATCAGCGCGACGTTGGCGGTCACGTCGAAGATCTCCGCGGGGAGTTCGACGGTGCCTTCGGTCTTGCCGCCTGCGGCCTTCACGGTCAGCGTCAGGTTGGCCTTCTTGTCGAGGCTGGTCATGCGTGCGCACCACCCTTCACGGCGCTCTTGACGATCACGACGTTGCCCTTGCGGCCCGGGATGGCACCCTTGACCAGGAGCAGGCCGTTCTCGGCGTCGACCTTGTGAACCGAGAGGTTCTGCGTGGTGACGCGGTCGTTACCCATACGGCCCGACATACGCATGCCCTTGAACACGCGGCCGGGAGTGGCGCAGCCACCGATCGAGCCCGGGCGACGGTGCACAGCCTGCGCACCGTGCGAGGCGCCCTGGCCCTTGAAGCCGTGGCGCTTCATGGTGCCGGCGAAGCCCTTGCCCTTGCTGATACCGGTCACGTCGACGTAGGTGCCCTCTTCGAAGACATCGGCGGAGAGCTCCTGGCCGACCTCGAAGGTGGAGGCATCCGCGACGCGGATCTCGGTGACGTGGCGGCGCGGGGTGACACCGGCCTTGGCGAACTGGCCGGAAGTCGGCTTGTTCACCTTGCGCGGGTCGATGGCGCCGAAAGCGATCTGAACGGCCGAGTAGCCGTCGCGCTCCACGGTGCGGATCTGGGTGACCACGTTCGGGCCCGCCTTGATGACGGTGACCGGGACGACGCGGTTCTTCTCGTCGAAGACCTGGGTCATGCCGAGCTTGGTGCCCAGGATGCCGGCTGCGGGCCGGTTCTTGTTGTCAGTCATATCTCGAGTCCCCGTCACTGAATGTTGACGTCGACGCTGGCCGGCAGGTCGATGCGCATGAGCGCGTCGACCGTCTTCGGCGTCGGGTCGAGGATGTCGATGAGGCGCTTGTGCGTACGCATCTCGAAGTGTTCGCGCGAGTCCTTGTACTTGTGCGGCGAACGGATGACGCAGTACACGTTCTTCTCGGTGGGCAACGGCACAGGCCCGACCACACGGGCGCCAGTGCGGGTCACCGTCTCCACGATCTTGCGCGCAGACGCGTCGATCGCCTCGTGGTCATAGGCCTTGAGCCTGATGCGGATCTTTTGTCCCGCCACGCTAAGTGTCCTTTTCTCCGCTTTCCTTCGTGGTCACAGGAGCTGGCTCCTGCACCACCCTCATTTGCACAGCCCGAACACACGAAGACGTCTCAGTTTGGAGACCGCAACCGGGCACCGCCCAGTCCTCGCCGCTGTTCATCTGTCATGGTTCTCCGGCCCACGCGGTCGGGCGTGTCGCCTTCTCGCTCATTCTTCAGCCCTGGTCACTTGCTCACCCTTGGCCTGGAACGTGGTCCCGGACGTATCCACACCGGCTAGCCGGAGAGATACAAACTACTGCTCGCCTCGCTCGACCCGTCTTCTCCGTGGAGAAGACATGATCCTGTGCAAGGCAACCCGAACAGTATGCACCATGCCGACGACGCTCTTCAAATCGGGGGTCCTGAGGTATCGATCACGCCCCAACAGGGCCATCTACCTGGACCGCACCGCCGGCTGAGCTGTACCGACCCATGGTAGCTGGCACGACGCTACCGCTGGTCAGCAGAGGGTTCCGCGCTACCTTACTTTTGAGTAAGATACGGGCATGGCACAGGAAACCGCGACGTACCGCGGCTGGAAGAAACTGCCCGACAACCGACTCGGGCACACGCTGTTCTCGCTCGGCATGGTCGCTCGGGTGCCCTACTTCGGCACGGTGCTGCCCCAGGTCGTGCGGCTCGAGCCCGGCGTCTGCGAGGTGACCTCGCCCAAGTGGTTCGGCATCCACAACCACCTGGGCACCTTCCACGCGATCGCGGCCTGCAACCTCGCCGAGGTCGCGATGGGCATGCTCAGCGAGGCCACCGTGCCCACCACTCATCGCTGGATTCCCAAGTCGATGAACGTGCAGTACCTGGCCAAGGCCGAGTCCGGACTGCGCGCGGTCGCCCGGCTGACCGAGATCCCCGACTTCGACGCGATCACCGAGGGCACCGAACTCACCGTCCCCGTGTCGATCTACGACAAGGACGGCATCGAAGTCGTGCACGCCGACATCACCACCTGGGTCACGCCGCGCTGAGCTGAACATCGGGCCCTGAAAAGCGTTGGATCGGTACGGTTGTGGCGAGACGACAACAGACGGGGAGTTCGATGTTGGAAGTCGCGCGACTGGTCCGGCGCTTCGGCGACAACGTGGCGGTCGACGAGGTGTCCTTCGCCGTGCCGCCGGGGGCGCTGACCGGCTTCGTCGGGGGGAACGGGGCGGGCAAGACCACCACCATGCGGATGATCATGGGGGTGCTGGCCGTGCACGGCGGCGAGGTCAGATGGGACGGGCGGGCGGTGACCGCGCTCGATCGCCGCTCGTTCGGATACATGCCGGAGGAGCGCGGGCTGTACCCGAAACAGCCGGTGTTCGATCAGCTCGTCTACCTGGCCAGGCTGCGCGGACTGAGCGCGGCCGAGGCGAAGGCGCGGGCCACCGAACTGCTGGAACGCTTCGGTCTCGGGGCCAGGAGCAAGGACAAGCTCGAGTCGCTGTCGCTGGGCAACCAGCAGCGGGTGCAGATCGCGGCGGCGGTGATCGCGCAGCCGACCGCCCTGATCCTGGACGAGCCGTTCTCCGGGCTCGATCCGGTCGCCGTCGATTCCATGGCCGAACTGCTGCGCGAGTACGCCCAGCAGGGGGTGCCGGTGCTGTTCTCCTCGCATCAGCTGGATCTGGTCGAGCGGTTGTGCGATCAGCTGGTGATCCTCGCCGCCGGGCGGGTCGTCGGGCAGGGCACGGTGGCGGCGCTGCGGGCGACGAGCGCGGCGCGATATCGGCTGGTCACCGATGGTGACCCGGGGTGGTTGCGGGAGTTCGCGGGGGTGCGGGTGGTCGAGACGAACGGATCGGCGGCGGTCATCGAGCTGGCCGGGGCGAGTACCGACGCGGTGCTCGCCGAGGCGCTGGCGCGGGGGTCGGTGCGCGAATTCGCCGAACTGCGGCCGACGGTGGCCGAGATCTACCGGGAGGTGACGGCGTGAGTACCTCCGCGTCGCGGGGCGTGTGGCGGATCGTCGCCGCCAGGGAGATCGTGGTGAAGCTGCGTGATCGCAACTTCGTCATCTCGACGGTGATCACTATCGTGGCCATCGTGGCGTCGCTGGCCGTGAGCGGGTTCGTCAGCAGCAGACCCGACAAGATCGAGGTCGCCGTCACCGGGCCGGAGACGGCGGCGGTGGTCCAGGCGGCCGGTGGCCTGGCCGCCGCGGCCGACACCGACATCACCTTCACCGCTTATCCGCTCCCGGATCGGGCCGCCGTCGAGCAGCAGGTGCGCGACGAGAACGTCGAAGTCGGGCTGGTGCCGGTGGACGGCGGCTGGCAGCTCATCGGTAAGACCGCCGAGAACGACGACGCCACCACCTACATCACCGCCGCCGCCGCGCAGCTCGCGTTGCAGCGCAATGCCGAGGCTGCCGGAGTGTCGCTCGAAGAGCTGGCGCGCGGAGCCGGGGTGACCTACGCGCTGCTGGAACAGGGTGGGGTCGATCCCGGGCTCGCCAAGATCGTGGCGTTCGTGTTCGCGTTCCTGTTCTATCTGGCGTCGGTGCTGTTCGGCATGTCCATCGCGCAGAGTGTGGTGGAGGAGAAGCAGAATCGGATCGTCGAGATCCTGGCCAGCGCGATGCCGTTGCGGCAATTGCTGATCGGCAAGGTGGCGGGTAACGCGGTACTGGCGTTCGCGCAGCTCAGCCTGTTCGTCGGCGCGGGACTGATCGGCTTGGCCGCCACCGGGCAGGCCGATCAGCTGGGCCGGATCGCCGGTGCGGCAGGGTGGTTCATCGTCTTCTTCCTGGTCGGCTTCCTCGCCCTGGCCAGCCTCTGGGCGGTGGCGGGCTCGCTGGCGACCCGCAGCGAGGACCTCCAGTCCACCGCCACTCCCCTGTCGATGCTGATCATGATCGTGCTGTTCGCGGGGATCTTCCTCAGCGGCACGGCCCGGGTGATCGCCTCCTACGTCCCGATCATGTCCATCGTCGCCATGCCGGGCCGCCTCGCCGACGGCACCGCCGCCTGGTGGGAACCGTTCCTCTCGCTGGCCCTGATGGCGGTGGCCACCTACGGCATCGTGGTCGTGGCCGAACGCATCTACCGCCGCTCGCTGATGCAGACGCAGGGCCGACTCACCGTCCGCCAGGCCCTGGCCCTGGAGGACTGAGCCGAGCAGCGGTGCTTGCGCCGTGCGGTCCGGTGCGGTTTGAATGCGGGCGTGAGCGTTGTGCGGGAATTCGATATCTGCGTGGTCGGGCTGGGTCCGACCGGGCGGGGGTTGGCGCATCGCGCCGCGGTGGCGGGGCTGCGGGTGGCGGCGGTGGATCCCCGGCCGGAGCGGTTGTTTCCGCCGACGTTCTCGTGCTGGATCGACGAGCTGCCGACGTGGCTGCCCGCGAGTGTGATCGCGCAGCGGATCGAGGCGCCCACGGTATGGACCAAGACCGAGCATCGGATCCAGCGGCCCTACTGTGTGCTGTCCAAAGCCGGGTTGCACGCGGCCCTGGCCCTCGATGACGCCACCGTGTTCGCGGATCGGGCGCGCCGCGTCGACCAGCACGAAGTCGAACTCGCGGACGGGACGGTGCTCTCCGCGGCGGTCGTGTTCGATACCCGCGGGTTGCCCGTGCTGGGGCGGCGCCGGGCGGCGTCGGCACACGGGATCTTCGTCGACGCGGAAACCGCGGCGCCGATGGTGGCCGACGGCGAGGGGCTGCTGCTGGACTGGCGGCCCGAGAACGGTGCCGGTCCCGACGAGCCGCCGTCGTTCCTCTACGCGGTGCCGCTGGGCGACGGGACGGTGATCTTCGAGGAGACCAGCCTGGGCTTACGCGGCGGGATGCCGCAGCACGAGCTCCGCAAGCGAACGCTGCGCAGGCTCGCGGCGCACGGCATCCGGCTCACCGGCGACGAGCCGCACGAGGCCGCGCACTATCCGCTGGACCAGGCGCCGCCGAAGAAGGGCACCGCGGTCGCCGTGCCGTTCGGTTCGCGCGGCGGAATGATGCACCCGTGCACCGGCTACTCGGTGGCCGACTCGCTCGCCCTCATCGACACCGCGATCGATGCCGTTCAGCAGGGCCGCGACCCCATCGCCGCGCTGTGGCCGTGGCAGGCACGGGCGGTGTACTGGATGCGGATGCGCGGATTGTGGGGTCTGGGCCGGCTCACCACCGACCAGTCGATCGCCATGTTCGAGGCGTTCTTCACCGAATCCGAACGCGGTCAGCGGGCCCTGCTCTCGGCCCACGCCGACTACACCGCGCTCGGCGCCGTGCTGTTCAACACCGTCGCCCACACCTGGCCGTTCCGCTGGCGCTACGACCTGGTCGGCTGGACCAACCGCGATCGCTGGCTCGACTACCCGTTCGCCCCCGCGAACGAAGAACGGCACGTGGGCTGACCCACGTGCCGCTCGCTGCCGGAAGGACCTACGAGGTCTCGGCGGCCTTCTTGTAGCCCACGATCGCCGGGTAGGCGAAGACCGCGATCATGCCCACGGTCCACGCCACCGTCTTCAGCAGCGGCTCGGCGACCGGGCCGCCGTAGGACAGCCCCTTCATCGCGTCGATCGCGCAGCTCATCGGCTGGTTGGCGACCACGTCCTGCAACCAGGTCGGGTAGGCGAAGACCGGGACGAAGCCGGTGTTGAAGAACATCAGCAGGGTGTTGAGGATGCCGATCAGGCTGATCAGCATCACGCCCTCGGTGATCGTGGCCAGGGCCGTCACCATCACCGCGAAACCGAGGCCGAACAGCACCGGCACGAAGATCAGCGCGATATTGGTGAGCGGGTCCTCCATGAACAGGAAGCCCAGCGGCACCGCGACGAGCAGCACGATGATCGTGGTGATCAGGATGCGCAACGCCTCGGCCAGCAACCTGCCGGTCAGCAGCGAGGCCTTGTTCAGCGGCATCGTGTAGAAGCGGCTGAGCAGGCCCGCCGCCTTCTCGCGTTTGAAGCCGAGCGCGCTCACCACCGCGCCGGTCATGGCCGCGACCAGGGTCAGCAGCGCGGCCTGGCCGTAGATGCTCGGGATGCCGGTGGCCGCGGTGATCGAATCCCCGAGCACGATGCGGAACATCAGCAGCGTCACCGCCGGATAGGCGATGGTCTGGATGGTGGTCGACGGGTCGCGCAGCCACACCATCAGCAGCCGTTTGCACTGGATCAGGCTGTGGGTGAACCACACCGAGACCGAGCCTTCCGGCTTGGCGTGCACCACGGGCAGCTCGGCGGCGGTGGCCGCCACGGACTCGGGCGGTTGGATCCGTTCGGTCGTATCCATTGTTGTCATGATCGCCTCACACTCGCCCACACCGCCAGTGGGAGGAACAGGATCGCCAGTCCGCCCAGCCACACCAGCGACACCCAGGTGCCTGCCCAGCTCAGGTGACCGGCGGCCATATCGCTGAGGGTGTGCGCGAACTGCGAGATCGGCTGGTTGCGCGCGAACGGCCGCACCCAGGCCGGGAAGCTGGCCTCGGGCACGAACCCGGTCGACATCATGCCGAAGATCAGGATCGGCAGGGTGAGCGCCTGGCTGAGCGCCTCGGGGTTCTTGGTGAGGCTGCCCAGCGCGTCGGCGCCGAGCGTGAGCACGATGCCAACGGCCAGCGCGAACCCGCAGAAGGCCAGCGCCTGCAGCCAGCCGCCGGTGAACCGGAAGCCGATCAGGTAGCCGTAGCCGACGGTCGCGATCAGCGACACCACCGACCGCACCAGACCGGCGCAGATCCGCGACATCAGTGGAACCAGCGAGCCGATCGGCATGGTCTGCAATCGTGTGCTCAGACCGGTGAGCGCCTCGAACGCCGCCAGCTGCGCGTTCGACATCATCGTCATCGCCATGGTCTGCAGCACCACGATGGGCATGACGTACTGCGCGTAGTCGATGCCCTGCACCTTCATCACGTACCGCAGCGGCAGATAGAAGGCGACGGTGACGACCAGCGGGGTGAGCACGGCGACGACCAGCTCGCCCTTGGTGGCCATGGTGCGAACGATGCGCCCGGTCAGCGCGCGCCACTGCGCGAAGCTGCTCGGTCGCACCTCGGGTAGCTCGGCGAACAGTGTGCTCGCCGCGGGAGCGGACACACTCACTAGTGGCCGCCCGAATGGCCGGTGATCGACAGGAACACGTCGTCGAGCGAGGGCCTGCGCAGCGCGATGTCGGCCAGGTCGATGCCGGCGTTGTCGAGCCTGCGCAGCGCCTCGGCGAGGGTGGCCGCGCCTTCGGGGGCCGGGATGGACAGCTTGTCGGCGCCGTCGATCTCGGCGGCGACGGCGGCCGGGACCAGGTCACCGAGGGCCTGCACGGTCGCCGGGATCCGGCTCACGTCGAGCGGGACGATCTCGCAGAAGCTGCCGCCGGTGCGGGCCTTGAGCTGATCGGCGGTGCCCTCCGCGATGACGGTGCCCTTGTCGATCACGATGATGTTGTCGCTGAGCACGTCGGCCTCTTCGAGGTACTGCGTGGTCAGCAGGACCGTGATGCCCTGGTTCTTGAGCGCGGTGACCAGGTCCCACACGCCCTGCCTGCTGCGCGGGTCCAGGCCGGTGGTCGGCTCGTCGAGGAACACCACCTCGGGCCGCACGACCAGCCCGCAGGCGATGTCGACGCGGCGGCGCATACCGCCGGAGTAGTTGCGCACGGCGCGCTTGCCCGCGCTCACCAGGTCGAATTCCTCGAGCAGGGTGTCCGCGCGTTTGCGGGCGGCCGACTTGGCCAGGCCCATCAGCCTGCCGAACAGCTCGAGGTTCTCCCGGCCGGAGAGGTTCTCGTCGAGGGCGGCGTACTGGCCGGTCATCATGATCGAGCGGCGCACGCCCGCGCTGTCGGTGAGCACGTCGTGCCCGGCGACGACGGCGGTGCCGGAGTCGGGGCGCAGCAGCGTCGACAGGATCTTGACCGTGGTCGTCTTCCCCGCGCCGTTGGGTCCGAGGATGCCCAGGACGCTGGCCTTCTCGGCCTGGAAACTGATGCCCTGCAACGCGTGCACATCGCCGAAGGACTTGCGCACATCGGACACCAGCACCGCGGGCTCACCGCCGCGCGACGCGACGCCACCTGCGGGCGAATCCACTGAGATCGAACTCGGCATCAACTCTCCACCATCGGCCGGGTGCGGCGCCCTGACCGGACGAGCGCACGCGGAATTTGCTTCCCGGTAGGTGATCCATACCGTTCGGCGCGATGTTACCGGTCCGGCGCTTTTCCGGGTCGGGACTGCGTGGACCCGGCCGGTTTCGCGCGCCGGGAGTGGTCTTGCTCACCAGGGCAGTGGAAGGGCAGTGCGCTGACCTTGTCGGCACGCTCGGCCGCCCATACGCTGGCGGCGGGGAAACACTCGTCTCACCGGCCCGCGCGCGGGCGTGTTCGATCTCGTGAGAGGTGACAATGGGCGACTCAGCACCGGCAGGCGCCGCCGCGCCGACGGGCCGATCCGACGCGCTGACGTCGTTCGACCCGCGCACCGGCGAAGAGCTCGCGCGGTATCCCGTGCACGGCCCGGCCGAGGTCACCCGCGCGGTGCGCACCGCCCGCGCCACCCAGAACTGGTGGGGCGAACTGGGATTCGCGGGCCGCAAGCGCCTGCTGCTGGACTGGCGCGCGCATATCGCCAGGCACACCGGCGAATTGGTGGAGATCCTGCGTGCCGAGACGGGCAAGCCGGAGGCCGACGCCGCGCTCGAGGTGATGCTCGCGGTGGAGAACCTGGACTGGGCAGCCCGCAACGCCGAGCGGACGCTGGGCCGAAAGCGCCTGGCGACCGGCTGGTTCACGCGCAATCAGCACGCCTCGGTCGGGTATCTGCCCCTCGGGGTGGTCGGGGTGCTCGGCGCCTGGAACAACCCGGTGTTCACGCCGATGGGGTCGATCGCCTACGCCATGGCCGCGGGCAACGCGGTGGTGTTCCACCCGCACGAGCTGACCACCGGCGTCGGCACCTGGCTGGCCGCGAGCTGGGCCGCGGTGTCGCCCGATCAGCCGGTGCTGCAGGCCGTCACCGGTGACGGGCGCACCGCGACCGCGCTGTGCAAGTCCGGCGTCGACAAGATCGCCTACGCCGGACCGGAGGCGGCCGGGCGCGAGGTGATCGCGCTGTGCGCGCAGACGCTGACACCGGTCGTGCTCGAGCACAGCGGCAAGGGCAGCATGATCGTGCACGTCGACGCCGTGCTCGACGCGGCGGCCGAGGCCGCGGTGTTCGGCGCGATGGCCAACGCCGGGCAGAACGCGTCGGGGATCCAGCGCTGTTATGTCGCCGACTCGGTCTTCGACGACTTCCTGGCCAGGGTGGCCGAGCGCGCGGCGAAGCTGCGCCCCGGCGCCGACAACCGCGCCGCCTACGGCCCGATGATCAACGCCGCCCAGGTCGACGTGGTGCGCAGGCAGGTTCGCGACGCCATCGCGCGCGGCGGGCACGCGGTCCTGGGCGGACTCGATTCCTTCCGCGACCCCTATGTGGAACCGATCGTGCTGTCCGAGGTGCCGGAGGAGAGCATCGCGATCACCGGAGAGGGCACCGGCCCGGTGCTGGTGGTGAACCGCGTCGCCGACCTGGCCGACGCGGTGACCAGGGTGAACGCGGCGGGCAACGGCATCGCCGTCACCGTCTTCACGCGCGATATCCCCAGCGCGGAGTTCATCGCCGAGCAGCTCAGGGTCGGCGTGGTGACGGTCAATTCCTCGACCGCCTTCACCGGCATCCCGGCGCTGCCGTTCGGCGGCGTCGGCGAGTACGGGCAGGGCCACAGCCACGGCCAGCAGGGTCTGCGCGAGTTCAGCCGCACGATGTCGATCGCACGCAGGCGCTACCGGGCCCCGATCCGACTATCGACCTTCGATCGTCACCCCGGGCATCTGCATACGGCGCGCGCCCTGTTCCGGCTGCGGCACGGCCGCGGCTAGGTCGCGGCGTCGTCCCGGTCGCCCTTGTCACCGAGCAGGACCGCGCCGGTGAGCGCGCCGAGCCGGGCCAGCTGCTCGGGGCGGGAGTCGAAGCGCAACAGCCGGCCGACATCGATGATCTGACCGATCGCGGCGTGCACGCGGAACCTGGCCTCGATCGGGTCGCCGTCGAGCAGGTTGGCCCATTCCAGGACGTTCTGGCGCTGGATGGCGCGCAGCCGGTGCTGTTCGGCCTGCGGGAGGTTGCTGAACTCCGCGTAGTAGACCGGCATGATCTCCGGCGTGGCGAAGGTGAGCCGGGCGTAGCGGTCGGCGATGAGGCGTGCGGCGTCGGCGCGGCTCTCGGACTCGGCCAGCGCCTCGCCGATGGCCACGGCGAGCCGGTCGCCGGTGCGGTGGAAGGCGGCGGCGAGCAGGTCGGCCTTGCTGTCGAAGTGCCGGTAGACGCTGGAGGCGTTGATGCCGACAGCGGCGCCGATCTCCTCGATGCCCGACTCGTGGTAGCCGTTACGGCCGAAGATCTTGATCGCCTCGGTGAGCAGCTGTTCGCGTTTCGACGTCACCGGCAGCCCGCGATTCTGCTTGTCCGGCTCGGCGGCGGCGGGCGCCGGCGGCAGCTCGGCCCGCACGATCGCCCAGGCCATGTCCAGTTGCAGCGCGAGGATGCGCGAGTGCGAGAGCGTGGTGCGGTGCGCGGCGATGCTGGCCAGCGAACTCAGCGCGCCGACCGCCCGCAGGGTGACATTGTCGGGGCTCTCCCCGGGGTGCAGGTCGGCGATCGGCGCCGCGACCATGGCCTCGAGCTCGCGATAGAACGCGCGGATGCGCACGCGGTCCTCGCGCTCGAGGTAGCGGCGTTCCCAGCGGTAGAGACCGGCCTCGCGCCGGAAGTCGATGTTCTGCTCGGCGACGGCGGTGAGCAGCGCGTCGAGCCGGGCCCGCGGGGGCAACGCGGGATCGTCGGCGGCCGCCGCGCAATCGCGCAGTCCCCGGGCGCCCTCCTCCGCGGCGGCGACCAGCAGGGCGTATTTGTTGGCGAAGTGCCGGTACAGGGCGGGCCCGGAGATGCCGACCTCGGCGGCGATCTCGTCCACGCCGACCGGGTAGTAGCCGCGGGCGCTGAACGCGCGCGCGGCGGCCCGCATGATCTGGATCTTGCGGTCCTTGGGCCTGCGGCGCACGACCCGCGCCGGTGCGGTGGTCGGCTCGCAGGCGCGTTCGGCCTCACTGCGATCGGCGACCATGCACTCACTTTCCGTTCCGCGAACCGGGTACTGACAACTGGCTGCGCGCCCACCGGGCGACGCCGGACCAGTCAACCTAAGTTAACCACAATTCGCAAACGTCGAGAGCCGGTCCGGGAAACGAAAACCGCCCCGGCGATACCGGGGCGGCCTTCGTCGAACGTGTCGACCCTACAGGCCGAGACCGCGGGCCAGGACCGGCCACGACAGCTTCAGCTCGTCCTTCCAGTAGCCCCACGAGTGGGTGCCGTTGGGACGGAAGTTGAAGGTCGCCGGGATACCCAGCTCGTTGAGCCGGTTGGCCAGGTTGTGCGTGCAGAAGTTGGTGCCCGCCTCGATGACGCCGCCGATGACGATCTGGTTGGCCAGACCGTAGGCGCCGGGCAGCGCGTACGGACCGTCGAGGGTGTCGTACGGACCGGGCAGGCCGTTGCCGGTGGAGATGTAGAGATCCAGCCCGCGCAGCCCCTCGGCGTGCACGTAGGGATCATTGGCGACCCACTCCGCCGAGCCCTGCGGGCCCCACATGTTCATGGTGTCGCCGCCGCCCCAGGTCTCGACCGTGAGCTTGACGAACTCCGAGCCGACCGGGTCGGAGGTCTGCGCGCACCCGGAGTAGGCCGCGGCCGCCTTGTACAGGCCCGGCTTGGCGATCGGCAGCGCGAGCACGGTGGTGCCCGAGGTGGACAGACCCGCGATGGCGTTCACGCCGTTGGTGCCCAGCGCGCCGTCGATCAGCGGGGGCAACTCCTCGGTGAAGAAGGTCTTCCACTTGTTGCGGCCGACCACCGGGTCGTCGGCGATCCAGTCGGTGTAGTAGCTCCAGGCGCCACCGATCGGCTGGATCACGTTGACGTTCTTGTCGCCGAGGAACTCCAGCGCGTCGGTCTTGGCGACCCAGGACGCGGAGTCCTCGCCGCCACCGGCACCGTTGAGCAGGTACAGGGTGGGACGCGGCACGGAGGCGTCGGCGGGGCGCTGGACGTCGACGATGATGTTGGTGTCCATCGCCGCGGAGTACACGTGCAGCCGCAGGCTGCGCGAGTCCTTCACCTCGGCCTTGACGATCTTGGAGCCGTCCTCGGAAACGGGGTTGGCGAGCAGGCTCTTGGAATCGATGATCGGGTCAGCCGAGGCCGGGCTCGCGCCGATGCCGGACAGCAGTCCGGCGGCCACTGCGGTCGCCGCGATCATCGCCGCGGCGCGGGAGCCACGACGCCGGGTGTGCCGACGAATCAATTTCGCACCTTCGCTTCGTTTCGAATGGGTTGCACCACGCCAGAACCCTACGGGTTACCCAGGCGATACAACAGTAGGAATCGTTACAACAGCGCGGTCACATCATGCCTCACCGGCATCACCGATGTCATCGTGCCCCGGACTCCCGGTCGCAGACATCCAGCAACTCCGCCAGGCGCGGGCCGATTTCGGCGAGCGCCTCCGGTGAGGTCATCTGATCATGCACCACCGCGACCGGCCGATCGCGGACCTCGCCCTCGACATACGGCGCCCAATTCCGCGACGCCGTCTCGTGTCCGAGCGCGCTGAAGTACTCCAGCCTGCCCCGGAAGACCGCGGGTTGGTGCTCGGCGATCAGCTCGGCCGAGCGCACCGCGCTGCGGTAGATCCGGCGCAACCGCTCGGGGGTCAGCACGGCCATGTTGGCGGGCACGATCGCGTGCAGGGCGGCCAGGCCGTCCTCGCTGAGCTCACGCACGCCCGAGGCGGGCAGCGCCGCGCTCAGGTCGACGCCGAGCTCGGCGAGCGCGTCCCGGACCGCGGTGTGGAAATCGGGCACGTCGATATCGGGGTGCGAATCGAGCATCACCAGCAGCGACACCTGCTCCCCCGCCGCCTGCAACTGGGTGGCCACGTCGTGGGCGAGCACACCGCCCAGCGACCAGCCCATCAGCCGGTACGGACCGTGCGGCTGCTGCGCCTTGATCTCGGCGACGTAGCGGCGGGCCATCTCGGTGAGCGTGCCGGGCAGGTAGCCCGCCTGGCTCAGCGCCGGCGACTGCAGACCGAAGATCGGCCGCCGCGCCGGGATGTACTGCGTCAGGCCCGCGTAGCACCAGGCCAGGCCGTACATCGGGTGGATGCAGAACAGCGGCCCGCTCGCCTCGGTGCCGTGCGGCACCCGGTTGCGGATGGGCAGCAGCACGCCGAGCGCGTCGTCGGAGTCGACGTCGTAGTCGCCGGTGTCGGACTGCGTGGCGTCGATGCGCGCGGCCAGCGCGGCGACCGTGGCGTCGGTGAAGAACCACTGCACCCGCACCTCGGCGCCGACCCGGGTGCGCAGCCTGCTGATCGCCTTGGTGGCGACCAGCGAGTTGCCGCCGAGTTCGAAGAAGTCGTCGTCGAGGCCGACCTTGCCCGCGCCGAGCACCTCCGCGTACACCTCGGCGACCGCGCGCTGTAGCGGGGTCGTCGGCGGCCGGTAGGGCCGGGTGGTGAAGGCCGGTACCGGCAGCGCGTTGCGGTCGAGCTTGCCGCTGGCGTTGAGCGGCAACGACTTCAAGGTCACCAGGGTCGAGGGGACCATGTACGAGGGCAGCGCGGTTCTGGCGTGGGCGAGCAGCGCCGCCTCGTCGAGTCCGGTGGTGCCCGCGCCGCTCTCGATGGAGTATCCGGCCGCGGGCGGCGTTGTCGCGGCCGACGGCTGCTCGGCCGTCTCGACCGGGACGACGTAACCGACCAGCCGATCACCGGTCGGGCCGTGCACCAGCGCGACGGCGGCGTGCCTGACCTCGGGGTGATCCAGCAGCACGGCCTCGACCTCACCGAGCTCGATCCGCTGGCCGCGCAGCTTCACCTGGAAGTCGCTGCGCCCCAGGTATTCCAGCTCGTGCTCCGCGGTCCAGCGGACCACGTCGCCGGTGCGGTAGAGCCTGCCGCCGCCCGCCTGGGCGACGAACCGTTCGGCGGTCAGCGCCGCGGCGCCGAGGTAGCCGCGCGCCAGCTGCACCCCCTCCAGGTACAGCTCGCCCGCGGTGCCGGGCGGCACCGGCCGCAGCTGCCGGTCCAGCACGTGCACCCGGGTGTTGGCCACCGGCGTGCCGATCGGAATGCTCACGGCGGCACCGGCATCGGCCCGCGCGGCGGTGACGACGGTCGCCTCGGCCGGGCCGTACCAGTTGATCAGGTCGACGCCGGGCAGCGCCTGCGCGAAGCGCCGGGCGGTCGCGCCCGACAGCGCCTCACCGGCGGCGAACACCCGGCGCAGGGCCGGGAAGCCGCTGTCGGCGCGGTCGGCGAGGAACGCGTCGAGCATCGACGGCACGAAATGCACCGTGGTGACGGCATGCTCGGCGAGCACGCCGGCCAGATAGGCCGGGTCGCGGTGCCCGTCCGGGGCCGCGATCACCACGGTCGCGCCGGTCTGCAACGGCCACAACAGTTCCCAGGTCGAGATGTCGAAGGTGACCGGCGTCTTGTGCAGGACCACGTCGCCGGGGCCGTGCGGGTAGGCGCGCTGCGCCCAGCGGAACTGGGCGACCAGCTGTCGGTGGGTGAGCATGACGCCCTTGGGCGTTCCGGTGGAGCCGGAGGTGTGGATGACGTAGGCCAGGTTGTCCGGCCGCACCGTGGCGCGCGGCACCGGCGCCGACGTCGCTGCCAGCGTGTCGACGGTGACGACGGAAACCTCGGCGGCCGTGCCGAATCCGGTCTCGGTGGTGGTGAGCACGCAGACCGGAGCGGCCGCGGCCAGCACCCGGTCGGTGCGCTCGGCCGGGTGATCCGGGTCGACCGGCACGTAGGCGGCGCCGGTGCGCAGTACCGCGTAGATCGCGGTCACCAGGTCGATGCCACGGCGCATGGCGACGGCGACCAGCGCGTCGGGACCGGCGCCCTGGGCGTCCAGCGCGGCGGCGAGCGCCCGCGCCTTCGCGTCGAATTCGGCATAGGTGAGCGAGGTTTCGCCGTCGACGAAGGCGACGGCGTCCGGCGTCTTCGCGACCTGCGCGTCGAACAGCGACAGCAGCGTCGCCTCGTCGAGCAGTTCCGGCGCGTCGGTGGCGTTGGCGGCCGACAGGACGGCACGCTCCTCGGCCAGCAGCACGTCGATCTCGGCGATCCGGCTCTCCGGCGCGGCGGTGAACCGGGCCAGCAGCATCGAGAGTCGTTGTGCCAGTGCGGTCGCGGTGGCCTCGCCGAACACGTCGCGCAGGTACTTGACCGACACCCGGAGCTGACTGTCGGCGACGACCTGCACGGTCAGCGGGTAGTGGGTGCCGTTGGCGGCGTCCATCCCGGTGACCGCGGCGGAGCCGGACGCGGCCTGCGCCAGGGCCTCCCGGTCGACCGGGAACGACTCGAACACGACCAGCGTGTCGAACAGCGCGTCGATGCCCGCGATCTCCTGGATCTCGCCGAGGCCGAGGTAGTGGTGATCGAGCAGGGCCGCCTGGTCGTCCTGCAGCCTGCGCAGCAGTTCGGCGACGGTGTCGCCGGGCCGCAGCCGAACCCGCACCGGGATGGCGTTGAGGAACAGGCCGACCATGCGTTCCACGCCGTCGAGGGTGGCGGGCCTGCCGGAGACGGTGGCGCCGAACACCACGTCGTCGCGGTCGACCAGGCGCGCGATGAGCAAGCCCCACGCGGCCTGGACCACGGTGTTCACCGTGACGCCGAGCCCGGCGGCGAGGGTGCTCAGCGCGACGGTGTCGGCCGGCGACAGCTCGAAGCCGGTTTCGCCGGTCCCGGTGGCGATCTCGCGGCCCTGGTCGACCGGCGCCAGCGGCGTCGGCTCGGCCAGGCCGGTCAGCGCGGTGCGCCAGGCCTGGCGCGCGGCGTCGAGATCCTGTTCGGCCAGCCAGGCCAGGTAGTCGCGATAGGGCGCGACCTTCGGCAGGCGGCGGGACCGCCCACCGACCGCGTAGGCCGTGAGCAGTTCCTGCAGCAGCAGCGGCGTCGACCAGCCNGCCAGGTAGTCGCGATAGGGCGCGACCTTCGGCAGGCGGCGGGACCGCCCACCGACCGCGTAGGCCGTGAGCAGTTCCTGCAGCAGCAGCGGCGTCGACCAGCCGTCGATCAGGATGTGGTGGCTGGTGACCAGCAGGTGCGCGCCTTCGGGGGTGCGCACCAGCGTGAAGCGCAGCAGCGGCGCGACCGCCATGTCGAAGTGGGCACTCAGGTCGGCGGCCTTGATCCGCTGATAGGCGGCGGCCGCCGCGTCGAGACCGGCGGGCCCGGCGGCGGTAGCGGAGCGTGACCACGCAGTGCCCTCGGGGTCGACGCCGTGGGGCACGGTGTCGATGACCTGCCACGGCACGTCGATGTCGTCGAGCACCACCTGCAGCGGGGTGCCCGCGGCGTCGGTGGCGAAGGCGACGCGCAGGTTGTCGTGGCGGTCGAGCACGGTCTGGGCGGCCTGGTGCAGCCGCTCGTCGTCCACGGCCGGGTCCAGGTCGAGCACGAACTGGGTGATGTAGGGGTCGACCGAGTTCTCCGCGAGCAGCGCGTGGAACAGCATGCCCGACTGGAGCGGGGTCACCGGCCAGATATCGCTGAGCAGCGGGTAGCGCCGCACCAGCCGGCCGAGTTCGGTCTGGCCCAGGCGCACCAGCGGGAAGTCCGACGGCGTGAATCCGCCGGCGCCGGGCCGTAATCCGTGCTCGGCGAGGCCGCCGAGCGCGCGGATCCAGTGCTCGGCGAAGGTCTTGACCGCGTCGGCGGTGAGCAGCGCGCCGGCGTAGTCGAAGCGAGCGACCATGCCGTCGTCGGTGGCGTCGACGGTGAGCACCAGCGCCAGATCGTCGGCGGCGAGGTCGGTGTGCACCCGGGCCGGGCGCAGGTCCCGGAAGCGCACCGCGAACCGGCCGCGGTCGAGCGAGCGCACGCTGTCGGCGGTCTCGACGTCGAGGTAGCGCAGCAGGCCGAAACCCGCACCGTGCGCGGGCACGCTGCGGCGCAGTTCCTTGATCTGGGCCAGCGCGGCTCCGGCGGCGGGCCCGCCCACCAGCGCATCGGCGATGTCGACCCCGTCCAGGCGCAACACCAGCGGGTAGTCGGTGGTGAAACCACCCACCACGCTCTCGGCGTCGGGCCTGCCGAGCACGCGCTGGTCGGCGCGCAGGCGGACCACGCTGCCGATGACCCGCGCGACGGCGGTGTCGGCGGCGGTGTGCAGCGCGAGCGCGGCGGCGGTGAGCAACACCTCGTCCACGGTCGCGCGGTAGGCGTCGGCGACGGTGGTGACGGCGGCGGTGCCCTCGCCGGTGATGCTCAGCGAGACCCGGTGGCGCTGGCGCAGATCGGCGGTTTCGCCTGCCCGGGACCGGATCGCGCGATGCCAGTACTCGCGTTCGGCGCGGGCGCGGGCCGAGGACGGGTATTCGGCGAGCCTGCGCACCAGGTCGCCGAGGCCTGCGTCGGGCGCGGCGGGCGCGGCGTGGCGGCCGCGGCTCCACGCCGTGGTCAGCTGGTCGACGACCGAGCGCCAGGACGGCTCGTCGAGGACGAGACTGTTCGCGACCACGACCAGGGTGGAGTTGTGTTCGCCGTCGCCGGTGAGCACGAAGTGGATATTGCGGCCCTCGTCCGGGTCGAGCGCGGCGGCGGCCGCGGCGACGATGTCGTCGACCGGTAGCGAGGACTCGCCGTCGGTGGCGTCGAGCCTGCGGAAGGCGTCGCCGGTGCGCTCGTCCTGCGACGGGATCACCAGCACCGGTTCGCTGCCGCTGCGGTCGAGCACCGCCCACAGCATCGGATGCTGGTTCATCACGGCGTGGACGACCTCGGCGACCGCGTCGTCGGAGCAGTCGACGGGCACGTCGAGCAGCACGGCGCGCGGTTCGACCGCGGTGTCGCCCGCCTCCATCAGCTGGGCCGCGGTGGCGGTCAGCGGCAGGGCGGCGGGGCGCGAGCCCGCGTCGAGGGTGACCTCGGCGCGCCCGGC
>NZ_JBCGFB010000009.1:0-91196 GCF_038752175.1 Nocardia sp. No.11
GCCGCGGCGACGACGCGGCCGAGCAGCTCGGCGAGCCGGTCGGCGTCGTCGTAGGCGGCCAGCTTGCGCCGACCGAAGTCGTGACAGGCCGCGAGGTAGGCCGCGGCCGCGTCGGCGGCGGGCAGCGGCACGGATTCCCAAGCGGCCCGGACGCATCCGGGCTCGAAGAAGCCGAAGGCCGCGGCGACGACATCGGCGTCGACGTCACCGAGGACGCCGCCGCGTCCGCGGGTGTAGGCGCCGTGGAAGCCGGGGACCCCGACCGCCTGCCCGAATTCCCTGGCCTCACGCGAGATCATGAATGCTCCACCGAGTTCGAGCACCTGCTGCTTCACTGCTGTCGACGACATCGTCCACCTTCCGCTGTGTACATCCAGGCAGACTTTAGCGTGCAATAGCCAGATTCGGCACCCCTCATCGAGATCGGCGGGAAATTCTCGTCGACCACGCCGACCGACCGACCTACGCTGAACCGCATGACCAGCCGACCTCTCGTGGCGATCCTGTCCGGCGCCGGTGTCTCCACCGACAGCGGGATCCCCGACTATCGCGGCCCGCAGGGCCTGTGGCAGCGCGATCCCGACGCCCAGAAGCTGGTCACCTACGACTATTACATGCGCGATCCCGACATCCGTCGCCGCTCCTGGCTCATGCGCGGCGAACACCCGGCCTGGCGGGCCGAGCCGAATGCCGCCCACCACGCCGTAACCGCGCTGGCGGCGAGCGGGGTGGCGGTGCGAGTGATCACCCAGAACGTCGACGGCCTGCACCAGCTCGCCGGCCTGCCCGACCGCAAGGTCGTCGAACTGCACGGCAACGCCCGCACGGCGGTGTGCACCGAGTGCGGTGACCGCACGACCACCGAGTCCGCCCTCGAACGGATCGCGGCGGGCGAGGACGATCCGGCCTGCCTGCGCTGCGGCGGCATTCTCAAGACGGCCACCGTCATGTTCGGCCAGGCCCTCGATCCCGGGGTGCTCGCGCAGGCGATGACGATCGCCCAGGCGTGCACCGTGTTCATCGCGGTCGGCACGAGCTTGCAGGTCCAGCCCGCCGCGTCGCTGGCCGGGGTGGCCGCCGAGCACGGCGCCCGGCTGATCATCGTCAACGCCGAACCCACGCCCTACGACGACCTCGCCGACGAGGTGATCCGCGAGCCCATCGGCACCGCTCTGCCCGCCCTCCTGGCCACCCTCGGCTGATGCGGCCCGGCGCGAGGGCGGCCACCCGGCTGGTGCCGGGTCATGACCCGTCGACACCGGCACCGAATGAACCCGCCGCGCTTCTGTTTCGTAGCACTCGAACGGCCGACGACGCGGCCACGGCAGCGACGGAGGCCTGATGCGAGTGATGTTCGTGGCCATGCCACTACTCGGGCACCTGTTTCCGATGATGCCGCTGGCCGCCCGCCTGCAGCGGCGCGGACATCGGGTCATGATCGCCACGGGAGGCGCCGCCACCGCGGCCGTGCGCACGCAGCTTCCGGTCGCCGAGGTCGCTCCCCCGATCGACTACGTCCGTTCGGCGGTGCGCGGGCTCGGGGCCCATCCCCTGCTGGCCGTGCGGTCGGCGCGGGGGATGGCCGATGCGCGGGGTGGCGCACGGGTCTTCGCCGTCACCAATCGGCCGATGCTCGCGCCCTTGCTCGCGGCGGCCCGTGAGTTCCGGCCGGAGCTGATCGTGCACGAACCGTTCGCCTCGGCCGCCGCGATCGTGGCCGCCCAGCTGGGTGTTCCCACGCTCCTGCACAACATCGCCCTCGACGACGGCACCGTCATCCGCCGGGAACTGCTGCGGCTGCTCACCGACGCCGATCTCCCCGCGCCCGTGCGGACCCTGTCGATCGCGCCGCCGAGCATCGTCGAGGTCAGCGGGCGTCCGCTGCGCTACACCCCGTACGCCCCGCCCCAGGCCCGCACCCCTCCGTTCCTGCGCGAACCGTCCACGCGCGCCCGCATTCTGGTCACGCGCAGCACGATGCTCGGCGACGGCCCCGACGCGATGGTGCGTGCGATCGTGCGCGCGGCCCCCGAGGTCGACGCCGAGATCGTCATCGTCCGGCCCGATCGAAAGATCCAGCGCGCCACCGCACTTCCGGCTGGTGTCACGACGACGGGCTGGATCGCCCTGCACGAAGCCCTGCCGCACTGCACGGCCATGGTGAACCACGCGGGCGCGGGTTCGGTCTTCGCCGCCCTCCAGGCCGGTGTCCCGCAGCTGGCCACCCCCGCTCCCGGCGATCGGGCCTGGAACGCGACGGCGGTGCGACGCCGCGGCGCCGGGATCGCGGTGGCCGCCCGCTCGATCACGGCCGCGCACCTCACGAGCCTGATCGATGACCGCGACCTCGCGACCACCGCCGCATCGGTCGCGAGCGAGATCGCCGCGATGCCCGGCGTCGACGAGGTCGCCGACGAGGTGGTCGCGCTCCTGGCCGCGCGTTGAGCGATCAGTGGTGCGGCTTGCCGAACTCCTCGATCAGCACCGGATACTGTTCGCCGCCGTGCCCGGCGGCGATCGCGCGATCGGCCATCGCCTTGATCAATACCGGCAGCTCGGCGTTGACACCCAGCGCCTCGCACTCCTCGATCAGATGCGCCATCGACCGCACGTCGGTCTCCAGGGCGGCGACCTCGGCGGGGTAGGCGCCCCGGTCGATCTGGGCGGCATAGCCGGGCAGCCACGTCGCGACACCGGTGGCGATCTGCTGGGCGAACGGGGCGTAGGTGGCCGCGTCGACCCCGGCGGTCCGCAGCATCGCCGTGCCTTGGAGCCAGGCGTTGAGCACGCTCCACATCATCGCCAGACCGGCCACGTCGTAGAGGGACGCCAGGCCGTGGTCGGCACCGAGATGGCTGACGGTGCCGAGTGCTTCCAGCGTCGATCGGTGCGTGGTGACGTCCTCGGCTGCTCCGCTGACCAGGATCACCGCCTCGGCGGTGCCGATGGTCGAGGGGATCGCCATGATGGCGCCGTCGAGGTAGCGGACACCGTGCTCTGCGGCCCAGCGGGCGGTGTCCCTGGCTTGGGCCGAGTCACCCGACGTCAGGTTGAGCAGTGTCGTGCCGGTGGGCGCGACATCGTCGAACAGGGCGCGCACGGCCCGGTAGTCGGTGACGCAGACGATCGTGAGGGGTCCGGCGGCGACGGCCTCGCCGACGGTCGCGGCGCGTTGTGCGCCGCGGGCGACGAGCTGCTCGGTCTTGGCGCTCGTGCGGTTCCAGACGGTGACGGGATGGCCGGCGTCGAGGAACGCACCGGCGAGTGCGCGGCCCATCAGGCCGAGTCCGAGAACGGTGACGGGTGTTGCGGTGGTGTTGTCCATGGCAGCATCGTCGACGTTCATACCGGTGTGAAGGTCAAGTGAGGATGCGGATGCGGATCGGGGAACTGAGCCATCGGACGGGTGTCAACGCCCATCAGCTGCGCTATTACGAGGCGCAGGGTCTGCTGCCTGCCGAGCGGAGCCCGAACGGCTATCGCGTCTACGACGAGGGTTCGGTGCTGCGGGTCCAGCAGATCCGGCATCTGCTGGGCGCGGGACTGTCCTCCGAGGACATCGCGTTCCTGCTGCCGTGCGCGCAGGGTGAGGTTCCCGAGTTGCCCGGCTGCCCGGAGTTGCTGGGCGCCATGCGATCACGGATGCGCCGGATCACCGAGCAGATCGATCGGCTCACCCGGTCCCGGGACGCGCTCGCCGACTACATCGCGGCCGCCGAGCGTACCGGTGGCGACAGCTATCCGCCGCTGGATGTGCCCGCCTGAGGCTCGAAGGCCTGGCGGGCGCACAGTGGGGTGCAGCGGCGCCCCGGCCGGTTGCTTCACGAGCCGGGCACCGGGTTCCAGCCATGCGGATCTGCACCCCCCCATTCGCGCCGACGACCGAGCTCACGGCTGGAAGGTGGTCTCCGCGATGCGCAGCAACGACCACACCAGCAGGGCGCCCGCGCCGATCGTGAAGAACACGAGCATCGGAATGTCGCCGTCGTCACGGGCTTTCGTGAGGATCTTGATCGCGCCGGCTTCGAGGAACAAGGTCAGCACGAGCAGGGTGAGGACCGCGACCGCCGCCCACATGGCGCCGGGCTGATACGCCCAGTAGCTCGCGATCCAGCCGAACAGCAGCGTGACGGGCAGACCGAACAGCATCCAGCCGAACCCGAGCACGACCAGGTTCTCACCGTGCGCCTTCGCCTCGGTCTCGTTCTCGGCGGCACCGACGGGCAGCACCCGGGCGATCTGCACGACCGCGTGCCCGACACACGCCACCGCACAGGCGATGATCAGCGCGAAGTATCCTTCCGCCGGGCCCAGCGATGGTGTGCGCGCCCAGCGGAACGGCAGCCAGCCCGCGCACACCACGAGCCCGACAGCCCCGACCACGATGGGCCGGGCCCGCAACCGGGTCCGCACATAGCCCGCGGGAAACAGGTCACCGCGCCGCCCGTAGAGCCAGCCGACACACATCGGCGCCACCGCACCGACGATCACCGTCAGCCAGCGCCAGTGCGCGGGTGCCAGAAACATCGAGACGAACGCGAGCAGCCACGTCGTGACCACGAGGGCCTGCGCCGGTCGCGCGAGGGCGGTCCACAGCCGGTCGGCCAAGGCCCTGGCCTCGGCTCGCGGATCGAGCTCTGGCGCCGGCTCTGCTTGCACGACAACGATTTCCGGCTCCCCTCTTGCCGCCTCGACGCTGGGCGGGGCGGGCCACTCCCCCTCGAACGCCGAACCCGGACACAGCACGAGGCTGTCGTCGGCGCGGTAGTCGTAGTCGAGGTCGACCTCGCCGTAGTGACGCATCAGCTCCATCTGCCGGGTGATGGCCAGCCCGTGCCAGGATTCGCCGCAGTAGGGGTTCGGGCAGTCCGGGTAGGTCGGGTCGTCGTAGTCGTAGCCGACCCGGGGTTCGCCGTCGCGCATGCTCGCGTCCACGAGCTGGTCGATCTCGTCGAGCAACCGCTGCACAGGCTCGGATTCGGCGCTCAGCGTGGACCCGGCGGGCTCGGCCGCGACGGCGCCTGCGCCGGCCACCGGGTATTCGGTGGCCACCACGTCGACATCGCCGACCACGGGCGGGCTCGCGAACCATCGCCGCCGCACCGCGATCGCGTGGGCGGTGCCGCCCACCATCAGCACGAACAGACACAGGTCGAAGATGGTGTCGCGCACCGGGTCCGGCTCGCTCGCCCACACCTCCACCGCGAACAGACCCAGGTATCCGAGGGCGGCACCGGCCAACGGCCACGACCGTGCCCGGACGGCCAGGACGGCGAACAGCGGCCAGGTCAGCAGGCCGAGCGAGAACAGGGGGACGAACGAGACCACCCAGCTGGCACCGCTGCGTACGGCTGACACGACCTACCCCCACTGCCCGGAAACGATCCGACGATCCTAGGGTCGCCGGATCGTCCGGTCCACACGATTGCCGCCTGTGCCCGGCTACTCCGAGGTGGAGCCGGCAGCGGGCCGTCGACGCTCGCGCACCACCAGGACCACCGCCGCCAGCGACCAGATGACGGCGTAGGCGACCGCACGCATCGCGCTCCAGTTGGTGAGCAGCAGGATCACAGCGACGCCACCGAGGAGGCCGAGGATGCGGGTGGTGCTGGCCGGGCCGGTCATCCGGCGATCATCGCATGATCACCGCTCACCCGTCGACGCGGGCGTCGAGCGCCGGCGCCTGCGCGTCGGCGCGGGGCCTGCGGCTGCTCCAGGCCAGCGCCGGGACGATGAGCAGGGCGATCGCCGCACCGAGCAGGGCCAGGCCGGGGTAGTCGGCCGCCGCGACGATCAGTCCCGAGCCCAGTCCGCCGCCCGCCCCGGCGACGGCGATCCCGACGTCGACGGTGCCCTGCGTGCGGGCACGGGTCGCGACGGGGGTGGCGTCGGCGATCATCGTGGTGCCCGCGACCAGCCCGAGGTTCCAGCCGAGCCCGAGCAGGCCGAGGGCGGCGGCCAGCGCGAGGACCGAACTCGGCGGGGCCAGCGCCGCGGCCAGACCGGCCGCGACCAGGGTCCCCGCGGCGGCGACGGCGACCAGCCCCGCGCCGATCCGGTCGACGAGCAGACCCGACAGCAGCGAGGGCAGATACATTCCCGCCACGTGCACCGCGATCACCACGCCCGCCGCACCGACACCGTGGCCGTGGTGCTGCATGTGGATCGGGGTCATGGTCATCACCGCCGCCATCACCAGCTGGGTCACCACCATCACGGTCGCGCCCGCCACGATCGGCGCCGACCAGGTCTTGCCTGCGGCGAGCTCGGCCGCCGCCGTGGGTTCGTCGGTGCGGACGAGCTCGCGGGCCAGCACGAGCGGATCCGGCCGCAGCAGCACCCACAGCACCAGACCGGCGAGCAGATAGGCCGCACCGGAGAGTACGAACGGCCCCGACAGCGGCGGGATTCCCCAGGCGGTGGCCAGACTCGCCATGGGATGCAACAGATTCGGCCCGACCACGGCGCCCACCGTCGTCGCGACCAGCACCGTGCTGATCGCGCGGGCCCGATGCGCGGGTGTGGCGAGGTCGGCGCCCGCGTACCTGGCCTGCAAGCTGGTCGCGGTACCGGCGCCGTAGACGATCAGCGAGGCGAACAACAGCCCGAGACTTCCGGTGACCGCCGCGGCGACGACACCGAAACTGCCCAGCGCTCCGACCAGGTAGCCGACGGTGAGACCGGCCCGGCGCCCGGCGCGCTGCGAGATCCGGCCGACACCGACCGCGGCGGCCGCCGACCCGACGGTGAACATGGCGCTGGGCAGTCCGGCCAATCCGGTCGACCCGAGCATGTCCTGCGCCAGCAGCGCGCCGACCGTGATACCCGCGGCGAGTCCCGCTCCGCTGAAGATCTGGGCCGCCACGAGCACGGCGAGAGTGCGCCGCTGGGCGGGATGTTCGCTCATGGTCGTCAACAGTGCGGCAAAGGTGGACGTCCGTCCAATCGTTTCCTTCGCGCACGATCGGCTCGTGTCCAGCGTTTCACTCGGCGTGCGCGAATCAGGCCACCAGATCCATCCGCAGGAACTCGGTGATGCGCAGCAGCTTCGGCGGCCGCGCCACATTCTCGGGCAGCGCCCGGAATGCCTCGTCCTCGCCCACGACGACCGGTGCGGTCAGTTCCAGCTCCCGCCCGTCGACCCGCAGTCGGGCCCGGCCCGCGGCCAGCACGTTGCGCGCCCAGTCGCAGCGCGCGCCGTAGACGAGGACGAACACATAGCCCCCGTCGACGGGATAGGCGTCCAGGGGCGTGCGATACGTCGTCCCCGACCGTCGGCCGACATGGATGAGCACCGGCCATTTCCCGCCCTCGATCGCGCGCGGATTGAACACGCGCTTGTTGATCTGACCCCACCACCGCGGCATCGGCATCGGGTTCTCCTCCCTGCGACATCCCGGATGGACTTACATACGTAAGGCTGTCTTACGACTGTAAGCTTGTCAACACTTCCGAGCCCAGGAGCTGCCGTGACCCGACCACCCCTCAGCCGCGAACGCGTCCTCGACGCCGCCATCCGCGTCGCGGACCGCGCCGGCGCCGAAGCGATCACGATGCGGCGGGTGGCCCAGGAACTCGGGGTGGAGGCGATGTCGCTGTATCACCACGTGCCGAACAAGGACGCGATCCTCGACGGTGTGGTCGACACGGTGTTCGCCGCCATCGACCTACCCCCCACCGACCGCGACGACTGGCGCGAGGCGATCCGTGCCCGCGCGGCCTCCGCGCACCGGGTCCTGTCCCAGCACACCTGGGCACTGGGACTCATGGACTCCCGGCGCCACCCCGGCCCGGCGACGCTGCGCCACCACGACGCCGTCCTCGGGGTGCTGCGCACCGCCGGATTCAGCCTGCCCATGGCGGCGCACGCCATCTCACTCATCGACAGCTACGTCGGCGGCTACGTCCTACAGGAAGCGAACCTGCCCGTGAGGACGCCCGGTGAGGTCGCCGAGGTCGCCACCGACATCCTCGCGACCCTGCCCGCCGAGGACTTGCCGCATCTCACCGAACTGATCGTCGAGCACGCCCTGCGCCCGGGCTACGACCACACCGCCGAGTTCGCCTACGGGCTCGATCTGATCCTGGACGCGCTCGAACTACGCCGCGCCTGACACGACGACCATCACCGGGCGGGTGGGCACCCGCCCGGACGTGGACTACCGCCGCACTCAGTGACCGGCGGGATCGGTCAGGTGCAGTCCCTCGCCGACCTTGATCCGGCGATGTTCGGCCAGCACGATCGCCACTCCCGACAGCAGGCACACACCGCAGATCAGCCCTGCGATCACTGCCCACCCGGCGAAGCCGGAACCCGCGGCCGTCAAGGTCGCGGCGAGAAAGACGATGCCGACACCGATGAGGAACAAACCGGGCCAGTTGAGGGAGTCCTGGATGGACTCCCCCGCGTGGGAGCGGAAGGTGCGTTCGGTATCAGGGAACCTGTGTACGTGCGGATCGCGGTGCGAAGCCCACGGATCGGGGTGTGTAGCCATGGCCTGCCGTCCTTTCGACGAGCGTCCCGTATCCCATGCCTACCCCTGATCGCGCCGAACTACCAGCGGAGTTGTGCGTCAGTCCCGACCGAGAACGAAGAAATAGGGATCGGGGAGGTCACGGAAGTCCATCAGACCGAACACGGTGTCCTCGTCGACCCGGCGGAACACGTCGATGATCGCCAGGTGGTCGTAGACCATCGCCGCCGTCACGACTCCGCGATGTTGTACCGAACGCAACCTGGCCCGGTACCGACGAGTGCGCAAGACCGGCTTCAGCACTCCGAGCAGTCCGCGGCCGCGCCGCACCAGCGAGTGCGGCACCTTGTCGGCCACCCCCAGCGGCACCTTCTTCGGGTCGACGGCGAAGATCTCGCCCGCGGGATCGCAGAACAGCAGCGGGTGCACACTGTCGAGGCCGTCGAACTGCTTGCCGTACCAGCCCGAGGCCTCGAGCAACCCGTCGAGCCCGTGCCCGGTGGCCAGCTCGCGCCCGTGCCATCGGCCGGTCAGCTCGGCAGGCGAGACGGCCGGGAGGCTGTCGAACAGGGCCAGCGCGTCCGCCCTGTCGCAGGCGGAGCCGAGCGCGGCGAGGTGATCGGTGGCGGTCATGGAGTCCTCTCCGGAACGGCTCATGCGGGCAACCGCAGCGCGCCCGGCGCCGAGGCGGGCACGACGGGATGGGCGGGGGCGACGGGCGCGACCCGCTGATAGGCGGAACCCAGGGCTGGGCGCGGATCGGCCTCGCCCTTGTTGGGCCAGTACGCCATCGCGCGTTCGGCCTGCGCGGTGATGGTCAGCGACGGGTTGACCCCGAGGTTCGCGGTGATCGCGCTGCCGTCGGCGATGTGCAGGCCGGGGTAGCCGTAGATCCGCTGGTAGGGGTCGATCACGCCGGTATCGCTCGAGTCACCGATCGTGCAGCCGCCGATGTAGTGCGCGGTGGCGGGAATGTTGAAGATGTCGGTGGCGATATTGCCGCTGACACCGTCGCATTCGTCGGCGTACTTGCGGGCGATCTCGTGCGCGAGCGGAATCCACTCGGGATTCGGTTCGCCGCTGCCCTGTTTGGTGACCAGCCTGCGTCCCTTGAGGTACGAGGTCAGCGAGTTGTCCAGCGACTGCATGACCAGCAGGATCACCGACCGGTTCGAGGCGCCGTGCGCGTTCTGCGACCGCAGGAACTGGATCGGGTGCAGCAGGATCGTCAGCAGCAGGCGCAGGAACCGGAACGCGCCACCGTCGACCATCGGCACCGTCTGCAGGAACAGCGCGTTCTGCCCGGTGCCGTAGGTGCACACCTCGACGTGGGTCTGCGGCTCCGGGTGGATGGAGGAGGTGATGGCCACGCCCTGGGAGAAGTCCTTGCGGGACTTGCTGGTGACGCCGATGATCGCCTCGGAGTTGCTGCGCGTCAGCTCCCCGACCCGGGGCGAGAGCTGGGGCAGCGTGCCGTCGGCGCGCAGCTTGTGCAGCAGCTTCTGGGTGCCCAGCGCCGCGGCCGCGAACACCACCTGCTGGGCGGTGAACGTGCGCCGCTGCTTGCGCAGCCACCCGTTCGAGGCGACGGTCTCGACCCGGTAGCCGCCGGCACCGTCGGGCGCCACCGAGGTCACCGTGGTCAGCGGATGCACCTGCGCGCCCCGGCTTTCCGCCAGATGCAGGTAGTTGACCGTGGTGGTGTTCTTCGCGTTGTGCTTGCAGCCGGTGAAGCAGTCCGAACAGTGGATGCAGCCCGCCCGCCGCGGACCGGCGCCGCCGAAGTAGGGGTCGTCGACCTCGACGCCTTCCTCGCCCTCGTTGAAGAACACCCCGACCTGGGTGCGATGGAAGGTGTCGGCGACGTTCATGCCGCGCGCGACCTGCAGCAGCACTTCGTCCTTCGGGCCGATCCGCGGGTTCTCCACGACACCCAGCATCCGCTTGGCCTGGTCGTAGTAGGGCGCGAGTTCGCTCTTCCAGTCGGTGATGTGCGCCCACGCGCGGTCCTGGTAGAACTCCGGCAGCGGCTCGTAGAGGGTGTTGCCGTAGATCAGCGAGCCACCGCCGACGCCGGAGCCGCTGAACACCAGGCATTTGCCGAGCACGCTGATGCGCTGCGGTCCGGTCAGACCCAGCCGCGGCGCCCAGATGGCCTTGGGAATGTTCCAGTTCGTCTTCGGGTAGTCCTCGGCGTTCCAGCGCCTGCCGGATTCGAGAACACCGACCCGGTAGCCCTTCTCGGTCAGGCGCAGCGCGGTCACGCTGCCACCGAATCCGGAGCCGACGACGATCACGTCGTAGTCGTAGTCAGTCATGCGGAGATCACCTCGTAGTCGGCGGCGTCGAATCGCGCCTGCTTCTTGTATTGGATGCCGAGCAGCGGCCAGTTCGTGGTGATGCGGCCGTCGGCCTGCCGATACCACGACGAGCACCGGCTCCACACGCTGTCGGTGAGCTGAGCCTGGATACGCGTGTCGTAGGCCTGTTCGACCTCGGGCCGCACGGTCAGCGGTTTGCCGGTGGCGGCCAGATGGGCCACGTAGTCACCGAGGTACTCGGCCTGGGTCTCGAGGAAGTAGATGATCGAGCCACCACCGGTATTGGTGTTGGGCCCGTACATGATGAACAGGTTCGGGAACCGCGGCACCGTCATGCCGTAGTAGGCGTGCGCGCCGGTGCGCCATTCCTGGTCGAGCGCGAGCCCGCCCGCGCCGGTGATCGACATCGGCGCGAGGAACTCGGTCGACTTGAACCCGGTCCCCCAGATGATGACGTCGACCTCGTGTTCGCGGCCGTCGGCGGTGCACACCCCGGTCGGGGTGATCCCGGTGATCTTGTCGGTGC
The DNA here is from genome assembly GCF_038752175.1 of Nocardia sp. No.11. Lineage (NCBI taxonomy): Bacteria > Bacillati > Actinomycetota > Actinomycetes > Mycobacteriales > Nocardiaceae > Nocardia > Nocardia sp. No.11. The sequence continues at coordinate 11,322 of NZ_JBCGFB010000009.1, forward strand.
TCACCTCGACATTCGGCTGGGTCAGCGCGGGCAGGTAGCTGTCGGAGAACAGCATCCGCTTGCAGCCGATGGGATAGTCGGGCCACACCTGCTCGAACAGGCCGGGTTTGGCCGCGGTCTGCCTGCGCATGTGCCACTTGGAGATCGCCCGGATGGCGGCGGCCAGCGGCTTGGCGTAGACCCAGGCCAGGCTGAGCCCTTCGACCACGCTGTACCAGGTGCCGCGCTCGGCCAGCTCGGTCACCGGCAACTTCTCGAACACCCGGTGGTGCAGGGAACCGAATTCACGGTCCGGGCGCGGGACGATGTAGGGCGCGGTGCGCTGGAACAGGGTCAGCTTCGCCACGCGCGGCTGGATCTCGGGCACGAACTGGACCGCACTGGCCCCCGTGCCGATCACCGCGACGCGCTTGCCCGTCAGATCGATGTCGTGGTTCCACTCCGCGGAGTGGAAAGTGGTGCCCGCGAAGCTTTCCCGGCCCTCGATGGCGGGCAGCGCGGGACGTGAGAGCTGGCCGACCGCGGGCACGACGACATCGACCCGAACCTGTTCGCCCGAGTCCAGGCGCACGGTCCACCGACCCGTCGCGTCGTCGAACTCGGCCCCGGTGACCTCGGTGCCGAAGCGGATGTGGCGGCGCACGTCGTACTTGTCGGCGACGTCACGGATGTAGTCCAGAATCGCCGGTTGCCGCGAGAAGCGGTGCGGCCACCGCGGATTCGGCTCGAAGGAATACGAGTAGAACGGCGAGGGCACATCGCAGGCCGCGCCGGGGTAGGTGTTCTCGCGCCACACGCCGCCGACGTCGTCGGCCTTCTCGAAGACGATGATGTCGTCGAAGCCCCGTTTCTTCAACGCGATCACGGCGGCCAGGCCACCGAATCCGCTGCCGATGACCGCGATCGAAGGTTTCATGGAGCACTCCGGTTGTCGAGGATGGTCCGAACACACAGCTCAGGGGCGTCGCTGAACGGCAGGTGGCCGCAGCCGGGCAGGTCGGTGTGGCGGGCGAACGGCAGTACCGCCCGCGCGCGGGCGCTCTGGGTGCGGTGGGTGAGCACGACATCGCGGGTGCCCCAGGCGATCGTCACCGGGATCGTGGTCAGCGCGCCGGGGTCGTCACCGGTGGCCAGGACATAGGTGGCGAAATCGTCGCGGGCGGCGGCGAAGGCGGTCGCGCCCGCCAGCCCGGCCAGGTCGATTCGCGCGGCGTCGGGCCTCACCTGGGTCGGCTGCCCGAACATCACCGCCAGCAGCGCCGCCCGCCCGGCGCGGTACTCGACCGCCTTGTCCAGGGCCGGACCGGCGACGCGGGCGACCGCGCGCATGGCGGTCAACGATCCCTGGACCCAGCGCAGGCCGGGGCCGCCGTAGAAGCCGACCGGGGAGAACGCGGTGACGGCGGCGGCGACCCCGGTGCGGCCCAGCTCGAGGGCGATGCCGCCGCCCATGGAGCTGCCGACGACGTGCGGGTGCCGGATGTCGTTGTCACCGAGCCACCGCGCCAGCCAGTCGGCGTACCCGCGCGGGCCGGGCAGCACACCGGGCAGTTCCGGCGACGCACCGAATCCCGGCAGGTCGAGCGCGATCACCTCGTGCCGCTCGGCCAGGAGATCGATCACCGGCGCGAAGATCTGCCAGCGGCTGCCGAGACCGTGCACCAGCACGATCGGCGAGCCGGTGCCCCGGCGAATATGAGAGATCTGCGTCATCGCAGCCCTTCACTCAGAAGAAACAGTTACTGCGTACGGTTTCTCGATTGCACCAGGTCACTGGCGCTGCGTCAATAGGCAATCGGGGGAAGATTCGCCCGGCGTTCGCTCATACTTACCGTCAGCGCGTACGATTTGTCGGGTGACCCTGCAACAACCGCGCCGCACCCAGGCCGAACGCCGGGCCTCGACCAGGGCCCTGATCCTCGACTGCACGGCGCAATGCCTGCTCGAACGCGGCTACGCCGCGACCACCGTCAGCGCCGTCCAGGAACGCGCCGGACTGGCCCGCGGCACCGTGCAGCACCACTTCCCCACCCGCGCCGAACTGCTCATCGCGGCCACCACCCGCGTCGTGGATCTGCGGCTCGAGCAGTTCCAGCGCGAAGCCGAACTCCTGCCACCCGGACGCGACCGGCTGCAATCGGTCGTCGACCTGGCCTGGCGCGACCTGAACAGCCCCGCCTTCTTCACCGCGCTGGACCTGTGGGTCGCCGCCCGCACCGACGCCGAGCTCCGCGAACGTCTCGTGCACGAGGAGCGCCGCGTCTTCACCGAGATGCGCAGGCTCTACCTCGAGGTCGTCGGCGAACCGTACGCCGCGGACCCGCGCGCGGAGATCCTCGTCGAATTCACCATCGATCTGCTGACCGGCCTGTCGATGACGGCCATGCTCACCGGCACCCTCGGCGAACGCGAGGCGGTCGTGCGCCGCTGGAAACGCGCCTTGGCCGTGCTCATCGGCCGGCTACCCAGCGACGAACTCCTCGACGGCAGTCCCCTGCCCGCCGTCACCGACTGAGACCGCAATCGGGTCAGCCGATTCCGGCCAGCCCGTTCCAGCACAGCGCGACCGTCGTCTCCACCGCGTCCCGCTTGGGAATCGGCTTGCCCGTGTCCAGCCACTGCCGCGCCGCCAGATGACTGGCGCCGACCACACCGAACGCGCAGGTGAACGCCCGCGCGTCGTCCATCCCGGCCGCACGCAACTCCGCACTCACCAGTACCGCGCACTCACCGAAGGCGTGCCGGGCCCGCCACCGCACGCTCGGCTCGCTGGGCACCGGCGACTCGAAGATCAGCACGTGCCCGTCCGGGTCCTCGTCGACGAAGTCGAAATAGGCCAGCACCGCGCGCCGGACCTTGTCTTCCTGCCCGGTCGCCCCGGCCAGCGCGCTGCGGATCCCGCCGACCATCCGATCCAGATGATGCTGCAGCACCGCCAGATACAGATCGAGCTTGTTCGCGTACAGCGTGTACAGCACGGGCTTGCTCATGCCCGCCCGCAGGCCGATCTGATCCATGCTCGCGCCGTGATAGCCGTGTGCGACGAAGACCTCGCGGGCCGCGTTCAACGCCGCGAGCAGCCGTTCGGCGCGGGCGGCGACGGTCGTCGAATTCGGCGGGGTGTCCTCGTCTTCGGTGCCGAGGATGTCGCTGTGCAGGATCGTCATGTGCGGGACCGTTCGCCGGGTTCGTCGTTCACCATGTCAGCACTGGTTTGACCACGCGCCCGGCCCGCTGGTCGGCGAGCGCGGTGTCGATCTCGGTGTGCGGGTAGCGGCCGATGAGCCGGTCCACCGGGAACCGGCCCTCGGCGTACAGCGAGAGCAGATGCGGCAGGAACGTCGACGGCACGCTGTCGCCCTCGAGGCACCCGCGAATCGTCTTGCCGCGCAACACGATATCGCTGACATCTACCGGCGGCGTCCCCGCGCCGAGCCCGACGGCCACCACGGTCGCCCCGGTGGTCAGCGCGGCGACCGCGTCACCGAGCACCGCGGGCACACCGGTGGTGTCGATCGCGTGGGTAACGCCGCCGCCGGTGAGTTCGCGCAGTCGCGGCACCGTCGGCCCCTCGGCCGGATCCAGCGCGGCCTCGGCACCGAGCGCGAGCGCCGATTCCCGCCGCGCCGCCGAGGTTTCCACGACGACCACCCGCACGCCCGCGACCGTGCGCGCCGCGAGCAACGCCGCCATCCCGACCGCGCCGGCACCGTACACCGCCAGCCAGGCACCCGCGGTGGGCCGCAGCACGTTCAGGACCGCGCCGGCCCCCGTCTGGAAACCACAGCCGAACGGCGCGGCCACAGCCAGATCCAGCGCCGGGTCGACGACGATCGTGTTGTCCTCGGTGGTCAGGGCGTATCCGGCGAAACTCGACTGGCCGAAGAATCCGTCCAGCACCGGGGCACCGTCGAGCAGCACCCGTGGCGCGTCGTGCGCGCGGCGACCGAACTGGTTGAGCGCGACCGAACGCTGACAGTAGGCCGGGCGCCCGTCCACGCAGGCCGAGCACCGACCGCAGTGCCGGAAGGTCAGCACGACATGGTCGCCGGGCCGCACCGTCGCCACCTCGGGCCCGACCGCGGCCACGACACCGGCGCCCTCGTGCCCGAGCAGGATCGGCCGATCCGCCGCGCCCGCGCGCCGGGTCACCAGGTCGGTGTGACAGATGCCCGCCGCGGTGACGCGCACCAGGATCTCCCCGGCGCGCGGCTCGTCGACCTCGATATCCTCGACCGAGAACGCCGCGGCCGGGTCTCGCGACAGGACCGCCGTGGTGCGCATCAGGACACCCGTTCCAGCAGGAAGTAGAAGTGTTCGCCACGGGACAGCACCAGTTCCGCCCGACCGTTCATGATGCCCATCAGTGTGTTCTCGTCGAGCCACTTGAAATGGTCGAACACCGCGCGGCCGTCGTAGACCATCGTCGCGGTCACCTCGCCGCGGAACTCGATGTTCCACAGGGTCGCCTCGCCCTGTCCCAGTTCGACATCGGAGAACAGGGTGCCGTCCTCGGCGCGGCAGATCAGCGGCTTGGCGTCGTCGACCGCGAGGAAGGTCTTGCCGTACCAGCGGCTCGCGGGCAGCGCCCGGCACAGCGGGTGGCCGGTCTGGAAGGCATCGCCGCGCCACTCACCGAGGATGTCGTCGGTGCGGGCCGGGCGTAGCCGGGTCCACAGCGCGTCCAGTTCGGCGGTGGAGACGCCCTCGGTCTGCTCCCGGAGTTGCTGCCAGCGTGGCTTGTCCGCGCCCATGGTGTCCTCGTCTCGCCGATTCCAGAACCATCTGGTTCCGAACGGACCATAGTTCCGAACCAGATGGTTCGGCAAGGGGGTAGGCTTCCGGCCATGCGTGCGGCAGGCGAGGCAACCCGGGAGCGAATACTCGCTGCCGCGAAGGCGGAGTTCGCCGAATTCGGCATCGCGGGCGCCCGGATCAACCGCATCGCCGACGCCGCCCACGCCAGCAAGGACCGCCTCTACGCCTACTTTCCCGGCAAGAACGAGCTCTACGCGGCCGTCACCGAGCGCTGGACCACCGAAACGGCCGAGGAGACCGCGCTCAGCGCCGACGACGTGCCCGCCTACGTCGGCCGCCTGTTCGACCACTTCGTCGCCCACCCCGACAACGCGCGTCTGCAGGCCTGGTCGGACCTGGAACCCGAAGGCGCCCACATCGGCCCGCTGCTGCGCCGCACCATCGACGCCAAACTCGCCGAACTGCGCCGCGGTCAGCGCGAGGGCCTGCTCACCGACGCAGTGCCGCCGGTAATCCTGCTGCGCATGCTCTCCGACCTGACCCGCACCAACGCGATGCAGGCCCGCTTCGCCGCCGAGCGGGGCGACATCGAGCAACTCTCGACCCGCCGCGCCGCGACCGTCTTCGCCGCCGCCCGCATCGTCGCCCCCTGACAGCGCCACTATCGTGGGGCCGATGGGGAGCGTGTGGACGTCGTGGGGGCATGTCCTGATCGCCTGGACGGTGGCGGTGCCGGTGTTAACGGCCGCTACCGCGCTGCTCGTCACTCGTCGGCTCCACGCGGGGCTGCCGCGTCGCCTCGCGCTGCGGCGGTCGATCGCCGAAGTCGGCATCGTCGGCGCGACGCTGCCGTGGGTGTGGATGATCCTCACGCCCGCCACCGGAACACGGGCGGTGAGCTTGATGCCGCTGCGGGACCTCCTCGACACGCTCGGCGCGGCGCCGGGCACCGCGTTCGTCCAGGTGGGCGCCAATCTGATGGTGTTCCTGCCGCTGGGTTTCCTGCTCCCGCTGCGGTTTCCGCGAATGTCGGGCGTCGCGCGGATGACAGCGGTCGGCGCGGTCGTCTCGACCGCGCTGGAGATCCTGCAGTACATCCTCGATCTGGGGCGGGTGACCTCGGTCGACGACGTCCTGCTCAACGCCGTCGGCGCCGGACTCGGCGCGTGGTCGGCGGCCGTCCACGTCGCGCGCCGGGAATCCGGGGCGTCGCGCAGTGACCGGGTGTTGGTCCGGCTCGGCTGGGCGAGCTGAGGCCGTCGCGCGCGGCGCCCACACGCGCTCGTACTGTCGTCCCGGTGAGCGCAGATCTTCGTATCTTCTTTTTCGGCGATTCCTTCGTCCAGGGGATCGGTGACCCCGAGTACCGCGGCTGGGTGGGGCGCGTCCTCGCGGCCACCGGCGTCGGCACGACCGCGTTCAATCTCGGAATCCGGCGCAACACCTCCGAGGATGTGCTGCGCCGCTGCTGGACCGAGATCGAACCGCGCGGGATGAGCGGGGCCGACCAGCGACTGGTGCTGTCCTTCGGCGCCAACGACGCGATCGAGGAGAACGGCGCGGTCCGAGTCGATCCGGCTCGCAGCCTGGACAATCTCGCCACGATCATCGACGGTGCCCGCCGGCGTGGGATCGCACCGCTGGTCGTGGGTCCGCCGCCGGTGATCGAAGCGGGCGAACCGCATCTGCGCCGCGTCACCACGCTGGCCGAACAGATGTCCGCCCTCTGCCACGCGCGCGACGTGCCGTTCATCGACATCACCGCGGCCGTGGCCGAGGACCCGGTCTGGCGCGCGGAGGTGCTGGCAGGCGACGGTGCGCATCCGGGCAGCGGCGGCTATCGCCGGCTGGCCGACCTCGTGCTCGACGGCGGCTGGCGCGAGTGGATCGCCGTGCCACGCCGCTGACGTCAGCCGGCGGGGGTCGTGCGGGGGCTGCCGGCGAATCTGATCTGCAGTAGCTGGCGGGCGATGACGTCGGTGAGATGTGCCTGGGTGGTGTCGAATTCGCCGCGCATCCACGCCGCGACCAGCTCGAGCGCGCCACTGACCACCGCGTAGGCGGCCATGTCGGAGTCGAGTTCGTCGTCGGCCGACTCCGGGACGAGCTCGCGGCCGACCGCCGCCATGGCGCGGGCGATCGAGTGCTGGGTGGACAGGCGCGCGGCCTGCAGCGCCTCGGTGCTGTGCGCGGTCAGCAGCAGGGCGTGGCGGCGCGGGTCGGCGACCAGGAAGCCCAGCGCGGCGTCGGCGGCGGCGTGGACCTGACTGTCGAGGTCGGGGCCGGCAGTGTGGGTGGCGGTGACCACGACGGCGATGCCCTCGGTCGTGAGGTCGTCGACCAACGCCGACAACAGAGCGTCGCGATCGGCGAACTGCTCGTAGAAGTAGCGGTCGTTCAGGCGGGCCCTGGTACACACCGCGCGCTTGGTGACCGCGGGCGCGCCACCCTCGGCGAGCAGATCCAGCGCCGCCTCGAACAGGGCGGCGCGGCGGCGGGACCGACGCTCGTCGGCTGCCACCCCCGCGTAGGCACGCGGCGCGGCCGTGTTCGCGGAATCCTCACCCATGCTCTTGACCATCCCACCATTCTGGTGCACTCTGACACCACACGAGTTTCTGGAGTCGCGCGACACCAGAATAGCGCCATAAGTGTCGCCCGGGCCGGTGGTCCACGACACCGGAACAAAGGAGTTCCCCCGATGTCCTGCCCCGTGCCCCATCTCGCGACCACGGCAACGCCCGAGCAGGTCTCCGACGCTGTCGCCCGCTTCGAGCGGGTAGGCGGCTCGGTCCTGTTCAGCCTGTTCAGCGTCGGCCTGTTCGACCAGCCGATGCTGCCGCCCGTCTCCGCCGCACTCGAAGCCACCGGACGGTCCCGCAACCAGCCCTGGGCGCGCGCGGTCCGCACCGCGGCCGCCGACCAGCTGATCTACCACGGCGAGGACACCGACCGCGAGACCGAAGCACAGCGCCTGATGGTCCTGCACCGCGACGTCAAGGGGATCGGACCGGACGGGGAGCGGTACTCCGCGCTCAACCCCCAATCATGGAACTGGATCCTCTACTCCACGTTCTTCGTCCAGCGCGGCGCCTACATCGCCCTCACCGGCGCCGAACCGACCCTCGCCGAGAACCAGGCCATCTGGGACCACTACCGGCACAAGACCCTCGGCCTGCACCTGCCCGGCAAGTCGCGACCGATCGAGGACTACACCGAACTCGTCACCCACTACACGCACATGGCAGCCACCGAACTCCGGTCCACGCCCGCCCTCGACGCCGCCGTCGCCTCGGTCCGCCACGCCCCGCGCCCGTACTTCCTGCCCGCGGCCACCGGCCCGCTGTGGCGGTTGAGCTCGCCCGCGCTCGGCCACCTCCTGATGGTGCTCGGCTGCGGCATCATGCATCCCGACGTCCGCGCCCGCATGCCCTACCCCTGGACCCGCCGCCACGAGCGCGAATTCCAGGCGATCACCAAAGCCCTGCGGATCGCGTTCGACCGCCTGCCCGCCTCGGTGACCGACTCCCCCATGGCCCGCAACCGGCGCAAGTACCAGAAACTCGTCACCAAGTACCGCGACGTCGGACTCACCTCCTTCGCCCCCGACGCCGCACTCCGCTGACCGACACCACCGCTCACGGCGCGTCGCCGTAGACCACCAACCAGATGGCTCGCCCGAGCGCCGTGGCCAGCTCCCCGTCATCGACCCCGATGTCACCGGAGCAGGCCACGGCCATCGTGCGCTCGACCATCGAGGTCAAGATCAACGCGGTGGCCCGCGGATCCAGCCGCGCGCTGACCCGGCCCGCCGCACGATCCGCCGCCAGACGCGCCGCCACCAGCTCGGTGAACGCGGCGACCCGCGCCCGCCAGAACGCACCCACCTCGCGGTCGTAGGCGGCGACCTCGCTCAAAGCCAACAGCAGATAGCGGTGCGCGCGGACACCGTCGATCATCGCCGCGGCTGCCACCACCACACCGGCCTGCCGATCGGTGTGCTCGGCACTCCACCACCGCTCCGCCGCCGCGAACAAATCGGCGGTCGCCAACTCGCCCAGCCGGACCAACAGCCTGCTCTTGTCCGGAAAATACCGGTAGAACGTCGATCTGGCCGACCCGGACGCCGCGGCGATCCGCTGCACGGCCAGCTCGGTGAACGGCGTGCCGTCGGCCAGCAGATCCTCCACCGCGCGTAACACCCGCGGCTCGAACTCGGTCCGCCGATCGTCGGACGGTTTGCGGGCCGATCGCGGGACACGGGTCAGCGAGGGCATCGGCGGCTCCTCGACTGCTCGGCCGCGAGCGCACATGCGTCGACCATGCGCCCATTGTGCTCCTCCACTCCGCCCAGGGATCGGCAACGGGCGAGCGGGCGCGAATCCGTTGCGTCCGTGTGCTGTTGACAGTGGTCGCCGCCGACCGGATCATCGTCTCGGACACACTGTCCGAGACTCGATGACCGAGGCGGTACCCATGCTCGATTCCCCCGTCACCTCGGCCGAGTCGGCCGACGTCGTCATCGTCGGCGCGCGCTGCGCCGGCTCGGCGACCGCAGTGACGTTGGCGCGAGCCGGCCGCAGAGTCGTCGTCCTGGATTCCGCCGCCCTGCCCTCGGACACCCTGTCCACCCACCTGCTCTGGCCCGCCGGGCTGGCCGAACTCCAGCGACTGGGCGTACTCACCGAAGTCGAGGCACTCGGCGCCCCGCGACTGACCCAGGCCTACGCCGAAGGCGCCGGATACGGCATCACCTCCACCTTCCCCACCGTCGACGGTATCGACTACGCCATGTGCGTGCGCCGCACCGGCCTCGACGGCGTCCTCGCCCGCGCCGCCGTCGCCGCGGGCGCCGACGTCCGCCAGCGCTGCCGAGTCACCTCGGTGATCTGGGCCGACAATCGCTGCGCCGGCGTCCGATACACCGACCGCTCCGGCGCCGTCGTCGAGATCCGCGCCGCCCTGGTCGTGGGGGGGGGCGGCCCGGGCNGCGCTGCCGAGTCACCTCGGTGATCTGGGCCGACAATCGCTGCGCCGGCGTCCGATACACCGACCGCTCCGGCGCCGTCGTCGAGATCCGCGCCGCCCTGGTCGTCGGCGCCGACGGCAGACACAGCACCATCGCCCGCGCCGTCGGCGCCGACGACCCGTTCCTCACCGTCCCCAGCGGACGCGACTGCTACTACGCCTACTGGCGCGACACCGACGACACCCCGCGAGACACCGCCGCGCAATGGCGCGCCGGCGCCGATCTCGGCACCGCCTTCCCCTGCGACGACGGCCTGATCCTGAGCCTGGTCCAACCACCCGCCACCCGCGAACGCTCCGGCCCCGGCGAAGCCGAACGCCGCTACACCGAAGCCGTCGAACGCATTCCCGCCCTCGCGGCCCGGCTCCAGGGCTGCCACCGCGTCGGACGCGTACGCACCGCCACCGGCATCTCCTCCTACTTCCGCCGATCCACCGGCCCCGGCTGGGCACTGCCCGGCGACGCCGGGCACTTCAAAGACCCGGTGACCGCCCAGGGCATCCGCGACGCCCTGCACTACGGCCGACTACTCGCCGAAACCGTCGCCGCCACCCTCGACAACCCCGCCACCCTCGACCGCGCCCTCCGCGACTGGGAACGCCGCCGCACCATCGAATGCCGCGCCATCTTCCACTGGACCAACCGGCTGGCGCGCGGAGAAGCCATGCGCCCCTTGGAGACCGAGCTCTACCGCCGCGCCACCGACGACCCCGAACTGGCCCGGATCACCACCGGCATCTTCTCCCGCACCCGGCCACCGGCGGACCTGCACACTCCCGTCCTGGCGCTGCGGCTGGTCGCCGGCGCGCTGCGCCATCAGCGCAACATACCGGCCGTCCTCGCCGACCTCGCCCGCGAGATCCGGGTGGCCGCACGCAACGCCCTGATCACCCGAACCACGCTGCGCGGCACCCCCTCCCGGTCGACACCGCCCCCGGCTCCCAGCACACCGTTGCTGACGGCGGCCCACGGCGAGTCCCGCCCCGACTGACCACGGGCCGCCGGCTACTCCTCCCCCGGCCCATCCAACAGATCGAGGCCGACCAGATCACTGACGTACTTGCCGATCAGCGCGCGACCCAGATGCGGGATATCCCGCTCGGTGCCGATCCCCGCCGCGCGCACCGCCGCCCGGAACCCGTCCGCGGGCAGCGCCGACCCGGGCAGCGGGCGCCCAGGACGACGGTGCGCCTGCAACAACGGCAACAACGTGTGCTTGCGCTGCCCCTCCGGCAACGCGCGCAGCGCGGTCTCGAAGCGCGCGAACCAGTCCGCGTAGTCCTCGATCCGATCGATCCGATGCCCCGCCTCGATCAGCCAATCGACGAAACTGTCGAGCGAGATGCCGTCGTCGTGCGGATTGACGACGTCGTAGGTCCGATACCCCGCGACCGCCGCCGCACCCAGCGCAGTGACCGCCGCCGCGAGGAAATCGGCGGGCAGCCCGTCGTAGTGCGCGCGCTGCCGCCGCCCCTGAGCGTCGGTCAGATAGAACGACACCGGCGCGAGACCGGTCACCAGCACGCTCAACAGCAGCCGGGTGAACACGTCGGGCACATTGAGCTGACCGCGATAGGTGCTGTGCGCCAGAATCATGTCCGACCGGAACACCGCCACCGGCAGCCCGAACCGATCCGACGCCTCCCGCAACAACACCTCACCCGCCCACTTGCTGTTGCCGTACCCATTGGCATAGCTCGAGTCCAGCCGCCGGACCGGACTCATCACCCGCACATCACCGTCCTCGGCGAAGGACTCCCCCTGCGCCGCCACCGCCACGGTCGACAGATAACTCACCGGCTTCCGGGTCGCCGTCAACGCCAGCCGGATCACCTCCGCCGTACCGACCACATTCGGGCCGAACAACTGCCCATACGGCAGTACATGATTCACCAGCGCCGCCGAGTGCACGATCAGCTCCACCTCCTCGGCAAGACGCTGCCATGTCGAGGCGGACAGACCGAGATTCGGTTCACCGATATCCCCCGCCAGCACCTCGAGCGCATCGTCGGCGAGCGCGCGGAAATGCTCGCGCAGCACCGGATCGGTGTCGAACGCGGCGTCCAGGCGCGCGCGAGCGGCGGCCGCGTCACCACCGCGCACCACACAGATCACCCGGCCACCCCGCGGGGCCAGCCGTTCCAGCCAGGTCAGCAGGAGAAACCGGCCCAGGTAGCCGTTCGCGCCGGTAATCAGGACCGTACACGGCGAGACCGCGGCGGGCGGCAGCTGCGGGGCCCACTCCAGCGTCGCCGCGTCCAGGAACTCCGCCAACCTCAGATCGGACGCCCGGATCTCGGTCGCCCCGGCACCGTGCACCGTCTCGGCATCGATCCTGCGGGCACCGAGCGCACGCTCCCGACCGACATACTCCGCGATCCGGGCCAGATCACTGTCCGGCCCGAGCAACACGTTCACCGGCACCTCGACCTCGAGCAGTTCCCGCAGCAACGTCGAATACGACAGCGCCGCCAGCGAATCCCCACCCAGATCACCGAACCGTGCCTCGGGCCGCAACTGCGCGGCCGAGCACCCCAGCACCGCCCGCGCCGCCCCGGCCACCGTGTCGAACACCGGCAGACCGGGCGCGTCCCGGCGCAACCGCCGCAACTGCGCCTCCTGGTCGCGCGCGACATCGTCGTACAGCGCTTCCAGCCGCTCCCCGTACCGCTGCTTCAGCTTGGGCCGCAACAACTTCCCGACCCCCGACAGCAGGCCGTCGGCGATCGAGAACGGCTCGGTCTCGATCAGGAAGTCGCGCGGGATCTCGTACGGCTCCAGCTCGGCCGCCACCGCCACCCGATGCAACGACGCACTCACCGCCGCCCGCACGTCCCCGGCGGACCCGGCCAGGGCCGCCTCCGTCGGCACCACCACCGCGAGCAGATACGCCCGCTCGCTACTGCCGTACACGAAGATCTGACGCACCAGATCCGCCCCCGCGAACACCGCCTCCAGCCGCGACACCGTCACGAACTCGCCCTGCGACAGCTTCAGCACATTGTTGCGGCGATCCACATACGCCAGCCGGTCCGGCGCCAGCTCGGCGACCACATCACCGGTGCGGCAGAAACCGTCCTCGTCGAACACCTCCGCGGTGACATCAGGGCGCCGGTAGTAGCCCGAGATCATCGTGGTCGTCTTGAGCAGCAGCTCACCCCGCGGATACGGCTTGTCGGTAGCGAAATAGCCGAGCTCCGGCACATCGACCAGCTTGTAGTCCAGCACCGGCGGGCGCATCACCTTCGTATCGAAGATGACACCGCCCCCGGTCTCGGTCGACCCGTAGCCGTCGTGCAACCGCAACCGCAACACCGACTCCACGAACTCCCGCAGATCCGGCGCGATCGGCGCGCTCCCACACAGCACCGTCATCAACCGGCCACCCAGGAACTGTTCCCGCAGTTCGGTACGCACCTCCTCGGCCAGCGCCGCCGCGTCGACGCCCGGCCCCGACCGCCGATCCACCTCCTGCCGGAAACGCTGCAGAATCATGTCGCACACTCGCGGCACCAGGAAGATCTCCGTCGGCCGCACCAGCGCGATGTCCTCGAACAGCGTCGACATATCCGGCGCCGCCGCGAAATACGCGGTCCCGCCGCGCGCGAGCACACCGGTCAAGGTCAACCGCGCCGCGATATGGCTCATCGGCAGGAAGTTCACATTCAGCACCGCCACCGGACGGGCAGGCTGCCAGCCCGCCGCCACCAGGCGATGGGTGTACATCGCACCCTTCGGCGTGCCCGTGCTGCCCGAGGTGTAGATCAACATCGCCAGCGGATCCTCGCCCGGGGCAGGCACCGTCAGCGGCGCGGGATCGGCGCGACGACCGCGGGCGATCGCCTCGTCGATCGTGTGCAGCGCGACCGTCGACCCCGCCGCGGTCAGCCGGGCGCGGGCGGCGGCCAGTGCGTCGCGGTGATCGTCGTCGTCCGCGTGATGATCGAACACCAGCAGCGAGTCCGGCGCCGTGCCCGCCAGCACCGTCTCGACCGCCGCCGCCAGATGCGCGGTGTCGACGGCGAAGACCCGCGGCTCGGTCTCGTCCAGGATCGAACGCAGTTGCGTCAGACCGGCTCCCGACTGCAACGGCACCGCGACCCCACCCAGATGGATCGTCGCCAGATCCAGCACCGTGTAGTCGGCACCGGTGAACCCGAGCGTCGCGACGAAATCCCCCGCCTCGACACCCGCGCCGTGCCACGCGGCGGCCAGCGCGCGAGCCCGCTCCCACACCACGCCGTAGGTCACCAGCTCGAATTCCGGCAGCAGACGGCGCGTCACGCGGCCGCCGTCGACGACCGGTTCGGTGCGACGGACACCCAGGGCGGGCCGATCCGAGTACGCGGTCATCACCGTCGAGACGATGTGTGCCAGAGGCAATCCCGGCGTCGTGACCCTCGCATGGACGTCCTCGAGCGGCGTCGCCGCCCGGATCTGCTCGTCCTCGGCGTAGAGCGCCCGGATGCGCTCCGCCAGCCGGCCCGCGTCCAGCTCGACCGTCATGCCCCGTTCCGATCGACCGGACCACCCAGCGCGGAGATCCGGACGTCGCGCCAGGCTTCCCGCCGCGCCGCCTCGGGATCGATCAGCACCCGGGGCGGATGGTCGATGATGCAGGTCGCCCTGCGCTCGGCCGTGTACGGCGACCACGCGGGCAGCGGCGCGCCGGTCCGGGCGAAAGTCAGCCAGTTGTCCTGCATATGATCCTGCACCGCGAGAAAGGCCCGCCGACCGCCCGCGGCCGTCATCGCCCGGCCGACCGGACTGTCGACCCAGCCGAACACCGGCACCAGATCCAGCGCGTGCGTCGCACCGAACCCGGCCAAGCGCACCGCCCGGGGCGCGTAGTCGAACCGGTAGGCGTAGGTCGGCGCATACCGGCTGTGACCTTCCAGTACGGCCAGGGTCGGTCGCAGGAACATGAAGTCACCGCCGATCCGCACCGCGGTCCGCGCGGCCGGGTACCCGGGGTAACTGCGGACCACTCGCTGCTCCGCACCTGGAGCGCAGCGTCCGAACGTGGACGTGAGCTGGGCGGGCGTGTGCGGCACCGACTTCATGAACCGCTGGAACAACGTCGCCTCGTCGCGATTGGTGCCGATGATCAGCGGCACGCGATGCGCACGACCCGCCGCGATCGCTTCGATCGGCGCCTCCGGCAGGAACTTCCCGTCGACCACCGGGCTGTAGGGAAAACTGCCCGGACGTTCCCGCAGGGTCCGGTACAGCGCGCGATCGGCCGCCCGGCACAGCTCACTCGCCGGCGCCGTCGCCAGCACCGAGGCCGCGTCGGCGGGATCGGCGCCCAGCCGTTCCAGGCAGCTGCGCGCGAACTCGCGCGCTTCGGCAGGCTCGGATGTCCAATCCGCCGGCGCGCTCTGCGCGATCGCCCGATGGAACAAGCCCGCCGCGGCGGGTGTCGCCAGCAGCGAGATCACCGCGTGCGCACCCGCCGACTCCCCGAAGATGGTCACGTTTGCGGGGTCGCCACCGAACGCGGCGATATTGCGCCGCACCCAGTCGAGCGCGGCGACCTGATCCCGCAGACCCAGGTTCGACTCGAAAGGCCTTTCCGGCGTGGAGAACTCGCTGAAATCGACATAGCCCATCGCGCCGAGCCGGTATGTCACCGACACCACGACCACATCGCCGCGCACCGCCAACCGTGCACCCGAGTACATGCTGGCCGCGCCGATCACATACCCGCCGCCGTGGATGAACACCATCACCGGCCGCGGACTCGCCGACGGCGTCAGCGGGGCGGTCACATTCAGGGTCAGACAGTCCTCCCCCGTCGGCTGCCACGTGCGGGCCCCGGTGCGAGCACCGTTGGGGTGCTGCATGGCCGCGAACCCGTACTCGGTCGCCGAGCGCACCCCCGTCCAGGGTTGCACGGGTTGGGGGGCGCGGAACCGTAGTTCTCCGACGGGCGCGGCCGCATAGGGAAGGGCTCGCCAGCTGACAACTCGACGGCCCGCACGACCGCGCACGACTCCGTCGGCGGTCACGATCTCTGTGGACACCATGCGCCCCACAGTACGTGGTACCAGCGGTACCGCGCAGGTGGTTCGGCCGTCTGCCGAACCCCGCCGACTAGACTGGGCCGATGGCCGGCGACGCCCCGGAAACCGCACCGCTCGCGGCAGAAGATGCCCGGAGCGTCGCCGACCTCGACAGCCTGATCTGCACCTGCCGCGCCTGTCCCCGCCTCGTCGCCTGGCGCGAGGAAGTGGCCCGCGTCAAACGCTCCGCCTACCGCGACGAGGACTACTGGGCTCGCCCCGTCCCCGGCTTCGGCCCCGACGACGCCGAGATCGTCGTCGTCGGCCTGGCGCCTGCCGCCAACGGCGGCAACCGCACCGGCCGCATGTTCACCGGCGACCGCAGCGGCGACGTTCTCTTCGCCGCGCTGCACGCCGTCGGCCTGGCGACCGGTGCGCAGCCGGTCAGCGTGGACGACGGCATCGAACTCCTGAACACGCGCTTGACCGCACCCGTGCACTGCGCACCCCCGGAGAACAAGCCGACCAGCGAGGAACGCCACCGGTGCGCCCCCTTCCTCAGCAGAGAACTGGAACTGCTCGCGCCGACGGTGAAAGTCATCGTCGTCCTGGGCGCCTTCGGCTGGCAGGCGCTGTTCACCGTGCTCACCGGCGGCGGCTGGACCGTCCCCCGCCCACGACCACGCTTCGGCCACGGCGCCGAAGTCACCCTCGCCCATCCGGACGGCCGCACGATCACCATCCTCGGCTGCTACCACGTCAGCCCGCACAACACCTTCACCGGCCGACTCACCCCGGCCATGATCGAAGACGTCTTCCGCACCGCCCAGTTGATCGCCGAGTCCGGACCCACTGCTGACCAACCCCTCCTGTCCTGAGCTTCTTTTGAAAGGGTGGGTGACGCGGTCGGGCAAGGTATCCGACAGGGATGACATTCATTCTTAGATGCGCATATCTACGTCTCCTAATGTTCGAGATGAGTTCAGGGAAGCAGGCCAAGACCCGGATCCGGGCGATCGTTCCCGAGCGCGCCGCCGACACTCCCCTCGCCTGCCGTCGGTGGCTCGCACTCGCTCCGCTCCCCCACCGTCTTGTCGACTCACCGGCGACCCCTCCCCGCCCCCGCATTCGGTCAACCGCGATCGAGCACCGCATGGATCTCCGAGAGAAGCTCCAGAGTGTTCGGATCGTCGGCGCGCTCGAAGGCCGCGACAACGGCACCGAGCGCCGCACCACCGTTGAGCCAGTCGACCAGCTCGCCGTACTCCCCCGACCCCTTGTCCCAGTAGGCATTCGAGGGAACCGTGACATCACCTTTCCTCCGGCAGTGCTGCGAGACGAATTCGTGCAGCCGCTGCACCCACGCATGGCCCGCAAGTTCACCCCACTCGATCAACCGAGCCGCGACAGTGCCCTGTGCCGACCCGAGCGCACACAGCACAGTGCCGATCGACACCTCCGGCCTGCCATCGGTGAACTGGTCCCGCCACAGCGCATCCATCACCGCGGTGATCGCTTCCGCTTCCGGCCAGCTCTGCCAGCCCGCTCGGCCCAATTTCCCGTAGACCACTTCCAGGTCCGGCATCGCCGCGTCGTGCGTATGCGAGAGCTGCAGGATTCTCCCTGCCAGGTACCGAAATTCCGTCGCCGAGCCCACCGTCGTCAGAGCGCGGTAGGTGTAGGCGCCCAGATCCGATCCCGTCAGGTCACGGCGCCGACGACGCAGCAGGATCGCGTAGTCGCCGGAATGACGGCAGCACGGACACGCCGCGATCGACGCGGGCGCAGGTACCCGGGCGAACGCCTCGTCGAGGGCCGACAACGCGGTGGCCGGCGACTGTGCCTCGTTTTCCCCGTCGATCACCGCGACGACGTTACGTCGGGCACACGCGGTTTCGCACGAGGAATTCGAAGCCACTCCGGCTGCCGCCCCTCCGTCGGCGAGATGCGGGCAGCCGGAGCAACGAAGTCAGTGCACCTGGGCTTCGACCTTCCCGACGATGCCCCGGGCGATGGACCCCGTGAGGCGGGTCGTGATCGGGCCGGACAGGCGCAGCAGCGGGCGCAGGGCGGGGCCGCCTTCAAGAGCGAAAGTCCAGGTCAGCCTGGTACCGGTGGCGATGGGGGTGAGCTGGATGTCCTCGGCGAAGCGGCGGAGGCCGGGGATGGAGGCCGCGTCGACGGTGAATGTCATCCGGCGCTCGTCGTCCCAGCGGTAGAAACGTTCGGTCAGCGCCGCGGCGCCCGCGAGGGTGACGACCCGGGTGGACCCGACACCGAAGGGCGGCGGGGAGATCCAACGCATCCCGGTGACGGCCGCCGACCACGACACCAGCGCGTCGTCGGCGGTCAGCGCGCGCCAGACGGCGCTGGGCGGCGCCGCGATGTCGACCACGTGCACGTAGCGGTCGGTGGCCGTCGCGAGGAAGGTGTCATCGGATTCGTGCAGGGCAAAGGACGGTGACATAGCTGTTCGATCCGTTCAGTCGGTGGCGACGGTGATCGCTCACGCCGATCGCTTGTCGTAGTGGGTGTTCGCCCGGTCGAGCCTGCGCTCGTACCCGGCCAATCCGGTCCAGCACAGGGCGGCGGCGACCTCGACGGCGTCCTGTTTGGGTATCGGCCTGCCCGCGTCGAGCCAGTGGCGGGCAGCCAGATGGCTGGAGCCCACCAGGCTCCAGGCGTACATATCGGCCGGTGCGGCGCCGACCCCGACCACGCGGAGTTCGGCGGCGACGAGATCGGCGCACGCGCGCATCGCGCTGCGCACCCGCCACTCGATACTCGGTTCGCTCGGCACCGGTGACTCGAAGACCAGCACGTGGCCGCCGGGATCCTCGTCGACGAAGTCGAAGTACGCCGACACGGCCACCCGCACCCGGGCGCGCGGTGTGGTCTCGGCCGCGACCGCGGCGCGGACCCCGTCGACCATCCGGTCCAGATACTGTTGCAGCACCGCCAGATACAGGTCCAGCTTGTTCGCGAAGTGGTCGTAGAGCACCGGTTTGCTGATCCCGGCGCGCGCACCGATCTCCGCCATGCGCGCGCCGTGATAGCCGTTGGTGACGAACACGTCCCGAGCCGCGGCGACAACCGCGCGCCTGCGGTGCGCGCGTCTGCCGTCGCCGCGCACCCCGCGCGCGGAGGTCACCCCCGCGCCCGGCAGCACCGGAGGCCGGGAAGTCGTGTCCGTCGTCATGACGCTCAGCCGAGCGTTTCCCCGGCGGCGGCCTTGGTCCGCAACGACTCCGGCACCTCGAACCGATCGCCGTAGGCGGCCCGCAACTCGTCGGCACGGGCGACGAACCCGGCGAGCCCACCCGCGTACTGGTTGATGTACTGGACGACGCCGCCGGTCCACGCCGGGAACCCGATGCCGAAGATGGAGCCGATGTTCGCGTCCGGCACCGTGCGCAGCACGCCTTCGTCGAAACACCGCACGGTGTCGAGGGATTCGGCGAACAGCATCCGTTCCTGCATGTCGACGAACGGGATGCCGTGATCGTCGCGGGTGTACTTCTCGACCAGGCCCGGCCACAAACCCAGCTTCTTGCCCTCGGCGTCGTAGTCGTAGAAGCCGCGACCCTCGAGCCGGCCGGGCCGGTCGAAGTCGTCGACCATGGCGTCGACCAGCGGATACGCCCTGGACTCGGTCCAGCGCTTGCCCTCGGCGAGCAGGTTCTCCTCGAGGCTGCGCCGGATCTTCTGCGCCAGTTTCATATTGATCTCGTCGGCCAGCGCCAGCGCGCCCACCGGATAACCGGCCTGGGTGGCGGCCTGTTCCACCGACGCCGGGTGCACGCCTTCGGCGACCAGCGCGATCGCCTCGTCCATGAACTGGCCGATGACCCGGCTGGTGAAGAAGCCGCGGCTGTCGTTCACCACGATCGGGGTCTTCTTGATCGCCAGGGTGTAGTCGATGGCCCTGGCGATCGCCTCGTCGCTGGTCTGCTCGCCGACGACGATCTCGACCAGCGGCATCTTGTCCACCGGCGAGAAGAAGTGCAGACCGATGAAGTCCTGCTGCCGCTGCACGCCGGTGGCCAGATCGGTGATCGGCAGCGTGGAGGTGTTGGAGCCGAGCAGGGCGTCCGGGTTCACCAGTGTTTCGATCTCGCCGAACACCTTCTGCTTCAGGCCCGGATCCTCGAACACGGCCTCGACGACGAAGTCGCAGCCCGCGGCGTCGGCCGGGTCGGCACTCGGGTGGATGCGGCCGAGGATCCGGTCGTACTCGTCCTGGCTGATCGCGCCCTTGCGCAGCGCCTTGTCGAGCAGCTTGCGCGAGTAGTCCTTACCGCGCTCGGCCGCCTCGATCGTGACGTCCTTCAGCACGACCTGCATGCCGGCGCGGGCCTGCACATAGGCGATGCCCGCGCCCATCATGCCCGCGCCGAGCACGAGGACCTTCTCCGGCGTGCGCACGGGGAAGCCTTCGGGGCGGCTGCCGCCCTTGTTGATCGTCCCCAGGTCGAAGAACAGGGACTTGATCATGTTGGTCGAGATCTGGCCGCAGATCAGGTTGGTGCAGTAGCGGGTCTCGATCGCGAACGCGGTATCGATATCGACCTGCGCGCCCTCGACGGCCGTGGCCAGCACCGCGATCGGCGCCGGCATCGGGGCGCCCTTGAGCTGCTTGCGGACGTTGGCCGGGAACGCGGGCAGGTTGGCCGCCAGCGCCGGGCTCGACGGGGTGCCGCCGGGGAGCTTGTAGCCCTTCACATCCCACGGTTGCGCCGCCTCGGGGTTGGCCGCGATCCAGGCGCGGGCCTTGTCGAACATCTCCGCGCGGGTGGCGGCGATCTCGTGGATGATCCCGACCTGCATGGCCTTCGCGGGCTTCATCCGCTGGCCCTGGCCGACGACGTTGAGCACCGCGTCGGTGATGCCGAGCAGTCGCACGGTCCGGGTGACGCCACCCGCGCCGGGCAGCAGCCCGAAGGTGACCTCGGGCAGGCCGAGCAGACTGCCTTTGGCGTCGAGCGCGATGCGGTGGTGGGTGGCCAGGGCGACTTCGAAGCCGCCGCCGAGCGCGGTGCCGTTGATCGCGGCGACCACCGGCTTGCCCAGCGTCTCGAGCCGGCGGAACGCGGCCTTGTAGGTGTCGAGGCCGAGGGCTATGTCGGGCGCGGTCGCCGGCGTGGCGTTCATCAGCAGGTTCAGGTCACCACCGGCGAAGAAGGTGTCCTTGCCGGAGGTGAGGATCACGCCGTCGTAGGTGTCCTTCTCGGCCTCGAGCCGGTCGACCGTGGCGGTGAGGTCACGCGCGAACGCCTCGGTCATGGTGTTGGTCGACTGGTTCGGGTCGTCGATGGTGAGCACGAGCACCCGGTCGGCGCCGAGGTACGAGGCGATCATGGTGTCGGTCATGGTCAGATCCTCTCGATGATGGTGGCGATGCCCATGCCGCCGCCGATGCACAGCGTGATCAGCGCGCGGCGGGCTCCCCGCCGCTCGAGCTCGTCGACCATGGTTCCGGTGATCATCGCGCCGGTGGCGCCCAGCGGGTGGCCCATGGCGATGGCGCCACCGTTGACGTTGAGCTTCTCGTCCGGGATGGCCAGCTTCTTCTGATAGTTGAGCACCACCGACGCGAAGGCCTCGTTGAGCTCGAACAGATCGATGTCGTCGACCGTGAGTCCGGCCAGGGCCAGCACCTTCTCGGTCGCCGGGACCGGGCCGGTCAGCATGATCGTCGAGTCGCTCCCGCTGACGGCCGACGCGACGACCCGGGCGCGCGGCGTGAGACCGGCTGCGGCACCGGCGGCCTCGCTGCCGATGAGCACCAGTGCCGACCCGTCGACGATGCCCGAGGAGTTGCCCGCGTGATGGACGTGATCGATCTTCTCGACCTGGTGGTACCGCTGCAGGGCGACGGCGTCGAATCCGCCCATCTCCCCCATCGCCGCGAACGACGGGGTCAGCCCGGCCAGGCTCTCGACCGTGGTGTCCGGGCGCATGAGCTCGTCGTGGTCGAGCAGGACGGCGCCGTTGATGTCCCGCACGGGCACGACGGACTTGGCGAAGTAGCCGCCGGACCAGGCAGCGGCCGCTTTCTGCTGCGACCGCACCGCGAACGCGTCGACATCCTCGCGGGTGAAACCCTCGATGGTGGCGATCAGGTCCGCGCTGACACCCTGCGGCACGAAGTAGGTGCTGTAGTTGGTGACCGGGTCCATCGCCCACGCGCCGCCGTCGGAGCCCAGCGGAATCCGCGACATCGATTCCACGCCACCGGCGATCACCAGCTGTTCCCAGCCCGAGCGCACCTTCTGCGCCGCGGTGTTGACCGCCTCCAGACCCGAACCGCAGAACCGGTTGAGCTGCACGCCGGCGACCGTGTCGGGCAGTCCGGCCGCGAGCGCGGCCGTCTTGGCGATATCGGCGCCCTGATCGCCGACCGGGGAGACCACGCCGAGGACGATGTCATCGATCGCTGCCGGATCCAGCCCGGGGTACCGGACTTTCAGCTCCTCGATGAGCCCGACCACCAGGTCGAGCGGTTTGACGCCGTGCAGGGCGCCGTTCTTCTTGCCGCGACCGCGCGGGGTGCGGATCGCGTCGTAGATGAATGCCTCGGTCATGGTTCCTCGAAACTGTGTCGTCGTTGACAGGTCAGCGATGGGTGAACTGTGCGGTGCGCTTGTCGACGAAGGCGTTCATGCCTTCCTTCTGGTCCTCGATCGCGAACAGCGAATGGAAGACGCGGCGCTCGAAGCGGATCCCCTCGGCGAGGGTGGTCTCGAAGGACCGGTTCACCGCCTCCTTGGCGATCATGGTGACCGGCAGCGACTTGGCCGCGATGGTCTCGGCGACCTCCGCGGCGACCCCGAGCAGGTCGTCGGCGGGCACGATGCGTGACACGAGTCCGGCCCGTTCGGCCTCCTCGGCGCCCATGTTCCGACCGGTCAACACCAGGTCCATCGCCTTGGCCTTGCCGACCGCCCTGGTGAGGCGCTGCGAACCACCGATGCCGGGGATCACGCCCAGCTTGATCTCGGGCTGCCCGAACTGCGCGGTGTCGGCGGCGATCAAAATGTCGCAGAGCATGGCCAGCTCGCAGCCGCCGCCGAGGGCGTACCCCGCAACCGCGGCGACGGTGGGCTTGCGGAACTGGGCCAGCCGGTCCCAGCGGGCGAAGAAGTCGTCCATGAACATGTCCATGTAGGACTTGGGCTGCATCTCCTTGATGTCGGCGCCCGCGGCGAACGCCTTGGCCGAGCCGGTGATCACCACCGCGCCGATCTCGTCGTCGCGTTCGAGCTCGTCCAGGGCGGCGACGATGTCGTCGAGGACCTGGGTGTTGAGCGCGTTGAGGGCCTTGGGCCGGTTCAGGGTGATCCAGCCGACCCGGTTCTTGCGCTCGAGCAGGATCGTCTCGTACGTGGTCATTCGGTGCCCTCCCCGGAACGCTCCCGGATGTCGGTGACGATCGCCGAGAAGTCCCGGCGCGCGTCGGTCTGGTTGAACCGCTCGTAGATGGCGGCGGCGAGCTCGCCGAGTTGTCCGTCGATACCGTTGGCGCGCAGAGCGTTCGCGGCCAGGGTGAGGTCCTTCGACATCAGCGCGGTCGCGAAACCGGGCTGATAGTCGTTGTTGGCCGGGCTCGCGGGAACCGGGCCGGGGACCGGGCAGTAGCTGGTCAGCGCCCAGCTCTGGCCCGACGCCGTGGAGACCACGTCGAAGAACGACTGATGGCTCAGGCCGAGCCGTTCACCGAGCACCAGCGCCTCGGACAGCCCGATCATCGAGATGCCGAGCAGCATGTTGTTGCAGATCTTCGCGGCTTGGCCGACACCGGCGTCACCGCAGTGCACGACCTTGCCGCCCATCACGTCGAGAACCTCGCGCGCCTCGGCGAAGTCGGCGGCCGCACCGCCCACCATGAAGGTCAGCGTGCCCGCCGTCGCGCCGGCCACACCACCGGAGACCGGGGCGTCCAACGGCCGGTGACCGGCCGCCACCGCCTGCGCGGCAGCGGCTTTCGCGTCGGCGACGTCGATGGTCGAACAGTCGATGAACAGCGTGCCCGGCGCCGCGGCCGCCAGTAGTTCCGCGTACACGTCGAGCACGAGCTTGCCGTTGGGCAGCATGGTGATCACCACGTCCCGGTCGACGGCCGCGTCGGCGGCGCGCTCGACCACGGTCGCGCCGTCGGCGCGCGCCTGGTCCTGCGCGGCGGGCACCGGATCGAAGGCGAG
This sequence comes from Nocardia sp. No.11, assembly GCF_038752175.1. NCBI lineage: Bacteria > Bacillati > Actinomycetota > Actinomycetes > Mycobacteriales > Nocardiaceae > Nocardia > Nocardia sp. No.11. The sequence goes on from NZ_JBCGFB010000009.1 coordinate 35,315, forward strand.
CACGTCGTGTCCGGCGCGCACCAGGTTCGCCGCCATCGGCGCGCCCATGTGGCCGAGTCCGAGAAAACCGATCTTCTTGCTCATCGCCGTGCCTCCAGCGTGGTCGCGCCGAGTTCCTTGTCGCCCAGTTCGGCGAAGTACGCCGCGACCTGCGCGTCGTCGACCTCGGCCAGGGTCGCGGGCAGCCACCGCGGGTTGCGGTCCTTGTCGATGACCTGGGCGCGGATCCCCTCGACCAGGTCGTGCGAGCGCAGCGAGGCGATCGAGACCCGGTACTCCTGATCGAGCACCGCCTCGAGGCTCGGCAGATCCCGCGCCGCCCGCAGCGAGCGCAGCGTGACCTTCAGCGAGACCGGCGATTTGGCCAGCATCTCCTCGGCGGCCTTGGTCGCCTCGGGTGAGTCGGCGGTCTGCAGGCGGGCCGCGATCTCCTCGACGGTGTCGGCGCTGTAGCAGGCGTCGATCCAGCTCCGCTGGGCGAGCAGCTCCGACGACGGCGCCGGTTCGGCGAACTTCTCGATCGCGGCGTCGACATCGGTCGTGCGCAACGCGTCGAGCAGCGCCGGGAGGGCGCCGGACGGGACGTAGTGGTCGGCGAAGCCGGCCGCGATCGCATCGCCCGCGCTCATCCGCGCGGTGGTCAGCGCGACATGCGTGCCGATCTCGCCCGGTGCTCGCGAGAGCAGGTAGGTACCGCCGACATCGGGGACGAAACCGATCCCGACCTCGGGCATGCCGATTCGGGACCGCTCGGTGACGATACGGTGGCTGCCGTGGCCGGACAGGCCGACACCGCCACCCATCACGATGCCGTCCATGATCACCACGTACGGCTTGGTATAGCGGCCGATCAGCGCGTTGAGGTGGTATTCGTCGCGCCAGAACACCCCGGTCGGTGAATCGGCATTCGCCGCACCGCCTTGCGCGTCGGCGTGGATGGCGACGATGTCGCCGCCCGCGCACAGACCGCGCTCACCGGCGCCGGTGACGACGACCGCGCGCACCGCGTCGTCGTCGGCCCATGCCCGCAGGGCGTCCGTGATGGCCAGTGCCATCGGATGATTCAGCGCGTTGATGGCCTTGGGCCGGTTCAGGGTGATGAGGCCGAGGCCGTCGGCGACGGCGATCAGCACTTCGGGTTCGTCGGTCATGCCGCTCCTGTCAGGGTGCGGGCGACGACCACCCGCATGATTTCGTTGGTGCCCTCGAGGATCTGATGCACCCGCAGGTCGCGGACGATCTTCTCCAGGCCGTATTCGTGCAGGTAGCCGTAGCCGCCGTGCAACTGCAGAGCCTTGTTGGCGACCTCGAAGCCGGCGTCGGTGGCGAAACGCTTGGCCATCGCGCACAGTTCGACCTTGTCCGGCGCCCCGGCGTCGAGCGCGGCCGCGGCCCGCCACAGCAGAGTCCGTGCCGCTTCGAGCTCGGTGCGCATGTCGGCCAGGTCGAACTGCAGGGCCTCGTTGCGCGCCAGCGGCTTGCCGAAGGCGTGCCGTTCGGCGAGGTAGGGCACGGTCTTGTCGAGCGCCGCCTGCGCGCCGCCGATCGAGCAGGCGGCGATATTGAGTCTGCCGCCGTTGAGCCCGTTCATCGCGATCGCGAAGCCGTCGCCCTCGGCGCCGAGCCGGTTGGCCACCGGCACGCGGGCGTCCTCCAGGATCACCTGGCGGGTCGGCTGGGCGTTCCAGCCCATCTTGCGCTCGTTCGGCCCCACTGTCAGGCCGGGGGTGTCGGCCGGGACGATCAGCGCCGAGATGCCGCGCGCGCCCGCGCCGCCGGTACGCACCATCATCACGTACACGTCGTTGGCGCCGGCACCCGAGATGAACTGCTTGGCACCGTTGAGGACGTAGTCGTCGCCGTCGCGCACGGCTCTGGTGCTCAGGGCCGCCGCGTCGGATCCGACCCCCGGTTCGGTGAGGGCGTAGCTGCCGAGCAGCTCCATCGACGCCATACCCGGCACCCAGCGGTGCCGCTGTTCGTCGGTGCCGTAGGCGTCGATCATCCAGGTCGCCATGTTGTGGATCGAGATGTAGGCCGCCACCGCGGGGCACCCGGTGGCCAGTTCCTCGAAGATCCGCACGGCGTCGAGCCTGCGCAGGTGCGAACCACCGACGTCCTCGCGCACATAGATGCCGCCCAGGCCGACCGGGCCCGCTTTGCGGAGCACGTCGACCGGGAAGTGTTTGCGCTCATCCCATTCCAGCGCGTTCGGCGCGAGGAACTCGTCGGCGAACTGCCGCGCGGTCTCGCCGATCGCGCGTTCGTCGTCGTTGAGAGTGAACACGGCCGCTCAGTCCATCGTCGGGATGACGAAGGCGTTGGACTCCTTCAGCCCCGCGGGCCAGCGCTGAGTCACCGTCTTGGTCTTGGTGTAGAAGCGGATCGAGTCCGGGCCGTGCTGGTTGAGATCGCCGAAGCCCGACCGCTTCCAGCCACCGAAGGTGTAGTAGGCGATCGGCACCGGGATCGGCACGTTGATGCCGACCATGCCGACCTGCACGCGCGCGGCGAAGTCGCGGGCGGTGTCGCCGTCGCGGGTGAAGATGGCCACGCCGTTGCCGTACTCGTGCTCGTTGGCCAGGCGCAGACCCTCCTCGTAGTCCTCGGCGCGGACCACGGTCACCACGGGACCGAAGATCTCCTCCTGGTAGATCCGCATGTCGGCGGTGACCCTGTCGAACAGGCTCGCGCCGACGAAGTAGCCGTCCTCGGCGCCTTCGACGACCAGGCCGCGGCCGTCGACGACCAGCTCGGCGCCCTCGTCGACACCGATCTGGACGTAATTGTTCACCCGGTCCACGCCGTCGCGCCCCACCAGCGGGCCGAAGTCGGCGCCCGGGTCGTCGGAGCGGCCGACGTTGAGCTTGTGCACCCGCTCGGTCAGCTTCGCGACCAGCCGATCGGCGGTCTCCTCCCCCACCGGCACGGCCACCGAGATCGCCATGCAGCGCTCGCCCGCCGAGCCGTAACCCGCGCCGATCAGCTGGTCGGCGACATCGTCGAGGTCGGCGTCGGGCATGACGATCGCGTGGTTCTTGGCGCCGCCGAAGCACTGGGCACGCTTGCCGTTGGCGGTCGCGGTCTCGTAGATGTACTGCGCGATCGGGGTCGAGCCGACGAAGCCGACGGCCTTGATCCGCGGATCGTGCAGGATCGTGTCGACGGCTTCCTTGCCGCCGTTGACCACGTTGAACACCCCCGGCGGCAGACCCGCCTCGAGGAACAGCTCGGCCAGGCGCAGCGGCACCGACGGGTCGCGCTCGGAGGGCTTGAGCACGAACGCGTTGCCACAGGCCAGCGCCGGACCGGCCTTCCACAGCGGAATCATGGCCGGGAAGTTGAACGGGGTGATGCCGGCGACGACGCCGAGCGGCTGCCGCATCGAGTACACGTCGATGCCGGTGCCCGCGCTCTCGGTGTACTCGCCCTTGAGCAGGTGCGGGATGCCGACGGCGAACTCGATGACCTCGAGGCCACGCTGGATGTCGCCCTTGGCGTCGGCGATGGTCTTGCCGTGCTCGGACGACAGCAGGGCCGCCAGGCTGTCGATCTCGTCGTTGACCAGGGTCAGGAACTTCATCAGCACCCTGGCGCGCTTCTGCGGGTTGAACGCCGCCCACCCGGGCTGCGCGGCGGCCGCGTTGGCGATCACCGCCTCGACCTCGGCGGTGTTCGCCAGCGGAACCGTGGCCTGCACTTGCCCGGTGTTCGGATCGAACACCTCACCGAACGCGCCCGAGGCGCCCTTGACGTGCTGTCCGTCGATGAAGTGGGTGAGTTCGCGAACCATGCCAGTCCTTGTCGTGGGTCGGTGCGCCGGGGCGCAGGTGAAAGGAGCTCCAATAGTTGGATGTCCAATCAATTGATACCATGGCAGCACTATTGGCGGTTTGTCAACATCTGATCGTTCTATTGACAGAACGCCAACAACTGCTCACTCTGGTGCGCAGCCCATCGACATCAGGGAGAGGAACCCGATGACCACCGCCGAAACCGACCGCGGCACCGACGCCGAGTCGGAGCTGCAAGGCCTGTCCGAACTGGCCCGCACCTTCTTCGCGAACACCGTCGCGCCGCATCGTGAGGAGTTCGCCGCGCAGGGCTTCCCGAGCCGGGAGGTCTACCGGCAGGCCGGCGAACTCGGGCTGCTGTGCATGTCGATTCCCGAGGAATACGGCGGCGGCGGTGGCACTTTCGCCCACGAGGCCGTGCTGTTCACCGAGCAGGTCAGGGGCGGCGATTCCGCCATGCAGCTCGGCGTGCACACCGGCATCGTGCCGCACTACATCCTCGCCTACGCCTCGGAGGAGAACAAGAAGCGCTGGCTGCCCAAGCTCGCCTCCGGCGAGTGGATCGGCGCCATCGCCATGACCGAGCCCGGCACCGGCTCCGACCTGCAGAACATCGCCACCAAGGCGGTCAAGGACGGCGACGACTACGTCATCACCGGCGCCAAGACGTTCATCTCCAACGGCCGCAACTGCGACCTGCTGATCATCGCCGTCAAGACCGACCCGACCCAGGGCGCCAAGGGCGTGTCCCTGGTGGTCGCCGAGGTCGCCGACGACACCCCCGGCTTCGAGCGCGGCAGGCTGCTCAAGAAGATCGGGCAGAAGGGCCAGGACACCACCGAGCTGTTCTTCGACGGGCTGCGCGTGCCGCAGGCCAACCTGCTCGGCGCCGAGGGCGAGGGCTTCATCCAGCTCATGCAGCAGCTGCCCCAGGAGCGGCTGATCTGCGGCGTCGCGGCCGCCGCGGCAATCGAGGCCGCCGTCGCCGAGACGCTGGCCTATGTCAAGCAGCGCAACGCTTTCGGCAAGCCGCTGTTCGCCATGCAGAACACCCGCTTCGAGCTGGCCGAGTGCGCGACGATCGCCGAGGTGGTGCGCACCTTCGTCGACGCCGCGGTCGAGAAGCACTTGCGCGGCGCGCTGGACGTCAAGACCGCCGCGATGGTCAAGTACTGGACCACCGATCAGCAAACCCAGGTGATCGACCGTTGCGTCCAGCTCCACGGTGGCTACGGCTACATGGAGGAGTACCCGATCGCCCGGATGTGGGCCGACGGCCGCATCTCGCGCATCTACGCCGGCGCCAACGAGGTCATGAAAGACCTCATCGCCCGCTTCCTCTGACACCCGGAGCTGATCGAGCCCGTGACACCGACCGGCGGCGTCACGGGCCTCGGGCTGGCAGGATCGACGCGTGACTACCGCGAACCTGACCCGTTCCGAGACCGCCGCGCGATCGGCCGCGGTCACCGTCCGCGACTACCGCGTCGACCTCGACCTGTCCGGCGCCACCGACCACGCCGGGGACACCTTCGCCACCACGACCACCGTCGAGTTCGACGCGACCGTGGACGCAACCTGGCTCGACTTCCTCGGCGCCTCGGTCGAATCGGTGACGGTGAACGGGCAGGACGCAGCCGTCGACTACGACGGGGCCCGGCTCGTGATCGGCCATCTCGCCGAGACGAATACGGTCGTCGTGCGCGCCACGGGCCGGTACAGCCGCTCCGGAGAGGGCCTGCACCGATTCCTGGACCCGGCCGACGGCGCGACCTACCTCTACACCCAGTACGAGCCCGCCGACGCGCGTCGCGTGTTCGCGTGCTTCGAACAGCCGGACATGAAGGCGCCCTTCACCTTCGTGGTGACAGCGCCCGCCGGCTGGGAAGTGGTGTCGAACCGGCCGATCGCCGCGACCGAGGACGGCGAGTCCTGGCAACGGGTCGAGTTCTCCCCCACCCTGCCGATCTCCACCTACATCACCGCGATCGCGGCCGGTCCGTATCACCGCGTCGAATCCTCGTGGACGCGAGACGAACTCACGATCCCGCTCGGCGTCCTCTGCCGCGCCTCCCTGGCAGGCCACCTCGACGCCGACACGATCCTCGAGGTGACCGAGCAGGGCCTGGACTTCTTCGCCGAACACTTCGGCTACCCGTACCCCTGGGGCAAGTACGACCAGATCTTCGTGCCCGAATACAACCTCGGCGCCATGGAGAACCCCGGCCTGGTCACCTTCACCGAGGCCTACGTCTTCCGCGGCGCGGCCACCGCCGCCCAGTACGAGGGCCGGGCCAACACGATCCTGCACGAGATGGCGCACATGTGGTTCGGCGATCTCGTGACGATGGTGTGGTGGGACGACCTGTGGCTCAAGGAGTCCTTCGCCGACTACATGGGCGCGCTCGCCAGTGCCGAGGCCACCGAGTGGACCGACGCCTGGGTGGCCTTCGCCAATCGCCGGAAAGCGTGGGCGTATTCGCAGGACCAGCTCCCGACGACGCACCCGATCGTCGCCGATATCGGCGACCTCGAGGCCGCCAAACTCAACTTCGACGGCATCACCTACGCCAAGGGCGCCAGCGTACTCAAGCAGCTGGTCGCCTATGTCGGCCGCGAGGAGTTCTTCACCGGCGTGCGCCGGTACTTCCGCACGCACGCGTTCGGCAATACGACGTTGGCCGAGCTGCTGACCGAACTGTCCGCGGATTCGGGTCGCGATCTGGCCGGCTGGGCCCGGGCCTGGCTGCAGACGACCGGGATGTCGACGCTGACGCTCGACGGCGGCGAGATCGTGCAGCGCGATCCGCGTCCGCATCGGCTCGCCGTCGGACTCTACGACTTCGACGTCGCCGGCGATCTGGTGCGCCGCGATCGGGTGGAGCTCGACATCGTCGCCGACCGGACGCCGCTCACCCTCGATCCCGCGCCGCTGCGCCTGCTCAACGACGGCGATCTCACCTACGCCAAGGTCCGTCTCGACGCCGAATCGCTGGCCACCGTGGAACGGTCACTGGACCGGGTCATCGACCCGCTGGCCCGCGGATTGATCTGGTCGGCACTGTGGAACGCCGCGCGCGACGGCGAGCTCGAGGTCGAGCGGTATCTGCGGATGGCCCGCGACTTCGCGCCCGCCGAGTCGAACACCGCACTGCTCGCCGCGGTGCTGGCGAACGCGTCCTTCGCCATCGGCCACTACCTGCCCGCGGCGGACCGCGACCGATGGCGCGGTGACTGGCTCGAATCCTGCTGGGCCACCCTGCATTCGGCGGCACCGGGTTCCGGTGACCAGCTGGCCTGGGCGCGGGCCACCGCCACCGCCGCCACCGTCGACGGGCGCCGGGCCGCCGACATCCGGGGCATCCTCCTCGGGGCGACGCCCGCACCGGACGGTCTGGCCCTCGATCCCGACCTGCGCTGGCTGCTGTGGACCGCACTCGCCACCACGGGCGACGCCACCGAAGCCGACCTGGACACCGAACTCGCGAGCGACGGCACCGCCTCGGGCCGGACCGCGCACCGCCAGGCCCTGGCCGCCCGCCCGGAACCGGAGGTGAAGGCCGCCGACTGGGCCGCGGCGCTCGGCGACACCACGCTGACCAACGATCACCTCGACGCCGTCATCGACGGGTTCCGCGCGGGGCAGCGCCGTGATCTCATCGCCCGCTACGACGCCGAGTACTTCGCGGTGCTGCGGGAGGTCTGGGAGCAGCGCAGCATCGAGATCGCTCGGCGCATCGTCCTCGGCCTGTTCCCCGCCACCGACTCTCTCGACCAGGTCGACGCCTGGCTGGCCGCGAACGCCGACGCGCCGGGTGCGTTGCGCCGTTTGGTGGTCGAACAACGCGACCATCTCGCGCGCGATCTGCGAGTGCGCGCGGGCGGCCGGTAGCTCACGGTCCCGACCTCGCATACCGAGGTCGGGACCGCCGCCGCCCGACGTACGCTGGGTGCGCGGACGGACCGACCAGCGGAGGAGACAGGTGTGACGACGAGTTCGGCGCCCCGGACCACGGTGGACGAGGTGCTGGCCGAGCTGGCCACCTTGGCCGACCCGAAGATCCTCGCGGTCAACGAACGGCACGGCGACGATCATGCGGTCAACCTCACCAAGCTGCGCGCGGTGGCGAAGGCGCTCAAAACCCGGCACGAGCTAGCCGGTGACCTCTGGGCGACCGGCGACACCGCGGCCCGGCTCGTCGCGATCCTGATCAGCCGCCCCAAGGCCTACACCGCGGCCGAGCTCGACGCCATGCTGCGCGACGCCCGCGTCCCGAAGGTGCGCGATTGGCTCGTCAACTACATCGTGAAGAAGAATCCTCACGTCGAGGAACTGCGCACCCGCTGGTTCGCGGACCCCGACCCTGTCGTCGCCGCCGCGGGCTGGGCGCTGACCAGCGACCGCGTCGCGAAAACCCCCGACGGACTCGACCTCCCGCACCTGCTCGACCTCATCGAGCAGCAGATGAAGGACGCCCCTGACCGCCTCCAGTGGGCCATGAACGAATGTCTGGCGACCATCGGCATCCACCACCCCGACCTGCGCCCCCGCGCCATCACCATCGGCGAAACCCTCCGCGTCCTCGAGGACTACCCCACCCCGCCCCACTGCACCTCCCCCTACGCCCCGATCTGGATCACCGAAATGGTCCGCCGCCGCGCCCAGACCTAGTCGCGGGCAAACCCCCACCAGAACTGGAATCACCCTGGTTCACTTAAGGCGTGATCCATCGCCACCTCAGCGCCACCCTGATCCTCACCGCCGCCGTCGTGACCGCCCTCGGCGCCCCGGCCGCCGCCCAGACGCCCTCCTCGGGCAGCGCCACCGGCTCGACCGACGTACTGAACTCCGTCACCTGCCTGATCCTGAAGCCCACCTGGCCCTACGCCAACTGCCCCTGATCGTCGCAACCCGCCGGTCACCTCACCCGGCGGAGTCCCGGCCTGTCACGCCGAGACGAATGATCAAGCGGGACAGCCAGTCCCGGGCGGCGGGCTGGTCGTTGTCGAGCAGCAGCTGGACGGTGACGCCGTCGTAGGCGGCGACGACCGAGTGGGCGAGTTCGGCGATCGAGCCGAGTTCCGGGGGCACGGTGAATCCGCTCGCGGCGAGTTTGTCGGCGATGGCCGCGCGGAGCTGGGCGCGGTGGGTGATCAGCCGGGCGGCGATCTCAGGACGGCGGGCGGCGTGCGTGAGGAAATCGGTCTTCACCAGGAGCCAGTCGCGGTCGAGGAGCAGGGTGGCCGCGAGGCGGTCGACGAACCCGCGCACGTCGGCGGGATCGGCGACCGCGGCCAGCGCGGCGCGCACCTGCTCGGTGATCAAGGTGGCGCGCTGGTCGTAGAGGACGAAGAACAGCTCCTCGAGGCTGTCGAACTGGGAGTAGAACGCACCCCGGGTGTATCCCGCCGCACCGCACACGTCCTCGATGCGGACCAGCCCGAAACCCTTCTCGGCGAACACGGCGAACGCGGCCTCGAGCAGGCGTGCCCTGGTCTCGGCCCGGCGCCGGGTCACGCGGGGTGGCTTGGCCGTCTCGGTCGTGTTCACGGGTTGACGATACCTCCCCTCATCCGATGCATTAGCGTATCGGATACAGCAATGAAGCTTTTGTGGAGAGTGGAGGTAGTCCGGATGGATGCCGATGTCATCGTGGTCGGTGCGGGCCTGGCCGGTCTGGTCGCGACCCACGAGCTCACGCGCCGGGGCAAGCGCGTCCTGGTGGTCGACCAGGAGAACGCGGCCAACCTCGGCGGGCAGGCATTCTGGTCCTTCGGCGGGATCTTCCTGGTCGACAGTCCCGAGCAGCGCCGATTGGGCATCCGGGACTCGCTGGAGCTGGCCTGGAACGACTGGTCCGGCAGCGCCGGATTCGACCGGCTCGACGACGAGGACAGCTGGGCCGCCCGCTGGGCCCGCGCCTACGTCGAGTTCGCCGCGGGCGAGAAGCGTTCGTACCTCACCGATCTCGGTATCGGATTCGTGCCGTCGGTCGGCTGGGCCGAGCGCGGCGATCTGCGCGCCGACGGCCACGGCAACTCGGTCCCCCGCTTCCACGTGGCCTGGGGCACCGGCACCGGCGTGGTCGGGCCGTTCACCGAGTCCGCGCTGCGCGCCGCGGACCAGGGACTGGTGACCTTCCGGCATCGGCACCGCGTCGACGATCTGGTGTGCACCGACGGCGCGGTCACCGGCGTGCGCGGGGCGATCCTGGCCGACGACGACGCCGACCGCGGCGCACCGTCCAACCGCGATGTGATCGGCGAGTTCGAACTCCGCGCCGCCGCGGTCGTGCTCGCCACGGGCGGCATCGGCGGCAACCACGAGACCGTCCGGCGACACTGGCCCACGCGCCTCGGCGCGCCGCCGGCGACCATGATCACGGGCGTGCCCGCCTATGTCGACGGGCGCATGCTGGACATCGCCGCCGACGCCGGTGTCCGGCTGGTCAACCGGGATCGCATGTGGCACTACACCGAAGGCATCCGCAACTGGAACCCGGTCTGGCCCGAGCACGCGATCCGGATCCTGCCCGGTCCGTCGTCGTTGTGGTTCGACGCGCTGGGCCGGCGCCTGCCCGCTCCCTACCTCCCCGGCTACGACACCCTGGGCACGCTGCGCTACCTGCGCACCACCCCCGACCTGGCCGCGCACGACCATTCCTGGTTCGTCACCACGCAGCGGATCGTCGCCAAGGAGTTCGCGCTGTCGGGGTCGGAGCAGAATCCCGACATCACCGCGAAGAACCGGGTCGGCATGATCCGGGAGCGCGTCTTCAGCAAGGGTGCGCCCGCGCCGGTGGAGGCGTTCAAGGAGCACGGCGCGGACTGGGTGGTCGCCGACACTCTCGACGAGCTGGTCGCGAAGATGAACACGCTCACCGCGCAGCCCCTGCTCGACCCGAACCGACTCCGGGAGCAGATCGTCGCCCGGGATCTGCAGGTCGACAACGCCTTCAGCAAAGACGCCCAGATCCAAGGCATCCACAACTCGCGCCGCTACCTCGGCGACCGGATCACCCGCACCACCGCACCGCACCGCATCCTCGATCCGGCGGCCGGGCCGCTGATCGGCGTGAAACTCCATGTCCTGACGCGCAAGTCGCTCGGCGGCATCCAGACCGACCTCCACTCGCGGGCACTCGGCGCCGACGGCACCCCGATCCCCGGCCTGTTCGCGGCGGGTGAGGCCGCGGGCTTCGGCGGTGGCGGCGTGCACGGCTACAACGCCCTCGAGGGCACCTTCCTCGGCGGGTGCATCTTCTCCGGGCGGTCGGCGGGCCGGGCGGCCGCCGACGCCTGACAGCGAAACAGGCACGGCGCCTCCGAATTCCGGAGGCGCCGTGCCGCTACCGCGTCGGCCGATCAGGCGTCGCGCACCGCCGTGACGATCGCGACCACCGCCGCGGACAGCGCGGCGATCACGACTCCGGCGAGGACGACCGCCGCGCCGAAGATCGCGAACTGCGCCCAGCCCACCATGAGGGCGGCCACACCCAGGATCACCACGGCCGCGTCGACGACCACCGCGGCCAGCACGAGATCATCGCGGTCCAGCAGGCGCGGGGTCAGCGCGACGGTGGCCAGGCCCAGCAGGACCGATACCAGCCCGGCCGCGACGAAGACCGGAACGGCCATTCCGGTGCCGACGTCGGCTCCCAGGATCAGCGCGGCGAAGAGGACGATGCCGTACAGGACGCGAATCGCGCCCACTCCGCGCAGCGTCCACGAGGGCACATCGACGGGGGCTCCCCCGGTGGTGGAGGTCTGGGTCGCGTACGCCATGCGCACGGTTGCCACCTGGCTGGTCATATCCGCTCCTTCGACATTTTCACACCTGCGTGCAATTGCACGCTATTGTGAAAATACGCCCGGTGCACAAGCGTGTGCAAGCGGTCGTGGGGGGACTCACAGACCCCCGGCTGCGTGCCCGACAGCACACCCGGATCTCCTCGCGGACAGCGTGTTTCGAGGTGCGATCGCTGCCGCGAGACCGCGGTCAGTGCCGCGCGGCGATGTGCGCGATCTCGGCGGCCGCGCGGCGATCGACGCCCGTCGCGAGCAGGCACGCCAGGGCCGCGTCCCGCGCGGCGTCCGCATCGACCCACTCACCGTCGCTGTGCGCGTTCAGCAAGGCGAGCACCAGCGCCGTGAGTACCCTGGACACCGCCGCGGGCGGAAGGTGGTCGGCGAAGGTTCCGTCGGCTTGACCAGCGGCTATCAAGGTGACCAGGCGGGCGCGAACGGGCGCGAGCCGGTCGGTCATCCGCGCCCGCGACCCGGCTTCCTCCAGGCGGAGCAGCAGCTGGAACCCGTCACCGACGGCCCACAGCGCGACCGCCATATCGGCGATCGCCCTGGCGGGCGGTTGCGCGGTGTCGATACTGTCCAGCGCCCGATCGACCTGCTCGAAGGCTTCGTCGAGCATGCCGTCGATCAACGCTTCCCTGGTGGGGAAATGACCGTAGAGGGTGCGCCGGACCATGCCCGCGGCGGCGGCGATGTCTTCCATGCTCGCCAGCGGATTACGCAACAACTCGTCCCCGGCCACAGCGATGATCCGTCGCCGGTTGGCCAGTGCGCGCGGCCCGAGGCCTGTGGTGGTCGAGTGCGTCGTCGCAGTCACGTACGTCCTTTCACCCACCACCCTCCCACATCTGCGCAAAGGTGTGCAAAATTGTGGCGGCAGCGGACCGAGCCGTCCTGTGCTGATTACCCCGGCGCTCTCGGGGCATTCGGTCCACATGACCCGAATTCGCCGACCCGTCGCGGAGCGCTGACGTGCTGGTTGTGCGCGCTCCGCGCGTGTACCGCCCGCAGGCCGACACCTGGTTGCTGTGCCGAGCGCTGCGCGAGCTGTCACCGGTGGGCGGTGGACGCGTGCTGGACGTCTGCGCCGGCACCGGCGTGCTGAGCCTGGCCGCCGCCGCGGCGGGGGCGCACAGTGTCACAGCGGTCGACCTGTCCTGGCCCGCGCTGATGTCGACCTGGCTGAACTGTCGCCTCCGTGGCGTCACGGTGCAACTGCTGCACGGCGATTTCACCGCCGCACTGCGGCTGGCGCGATTCGACCTCGTGCTGGCCAACCCGCCGTATGTCCCCTCCCCGGCGCACACCGCCCGCGGCGCCGCGCTCGCCTGGGACGCGGGACCCGACGGCAGGAATGTGCTCGACCGGTTGTGCGCGACGCTGCCCGATCTGCTCACCGAACGCGGCGTCGGGTTGATCGTGCACTCGGCGATGAGCGATACCGACCGCAGTCTGGCGCAGCTGCGCGATCGCGGTGTCGATGCCAGGGTGGTCACCTCCGACACCATCTCGTTCGGGCCGGTCCTGCGCTCGCGCACCGGTTGGCTGGCCGCGCAGGGCCATCTCGCGCCCGGACAGCGTCACGAGGAATTGGTGGTGATCCGTGTCGACCGAACATCGTGTCCCGTCGGTGACCACTCCTGAACCGAGGCGCGTCGTCCTCGTCGACAGCGGCCCCGCGTTGATCGACGGTCCGGTCGATCTGGTCACCCCCGACGGCAGCGTGCTGCACTGCGATCGGTTCCGGGTCGCGCTGTGCCTGTGCAAGCGCTCCTCGATCTACCCGCTGTGCGACACCAGCCATCGCCTGCGCCGTCGGCGCGAACAGGCGGACTCGGCGTGAGGACCGTCGACGTCGCGCCCCACCGCCAGTTGCCCGCACCGCGCGGTGACCTTTCCGCCGGGGTCGTCGAATTGCTGACACTCCCACCGGGTTCCACCGCGCCGACCGGCGCCGGGCACGACCCCTACGGCGACGATCTGCTGCTGGCCCTGCACACCTGCTACGAACTGCACTATCACGGCTTCGCCGGTGTCGACGACGACTGGGAGTGGGATCCGGGCCTGCTGCGCTTGCGCGCGACCCTGGAGGCGGACCTGCTCGCGGCCCTGCGCGCCGATGTTCCCGGCGGCGCCGATGTCACCGGCGAACTCGACCGCCTCCTGGAACCGTCACCCGAGGGCGTCGGCATCGCCGGATTCCTCGCCGAGCAGGGCACCGCCGATCACCTGCGCGAGTACTTCGTCCACCGCTCGATCTACCACCACATCGAAGCCGACCCCTACGCCTGGGTGATCCCGCGGCTGCGCGGGACGGCGAAGGCGGCGCTGGTCGCGGTGGAGTTCGACGAGTTCGGCGGCGGCCGAGGCGAGCGCGTCCACGCGCGGCTCTACGCCGACCTGCTCGCCGGCGCCGGGCTCGATCCCCGCTATCTGCACTACCTGGATGTGGTGCCCGCGCCGATGCTGGCATTGGTCGACATGATGTCGCTGTTCGGACTGCATCGTGGCCTGCGGGCCGCCTCGATCGGGCATTTCGCGACCGCCGAGATCACCTCGTCGCCGGCCTCGCGCCGCTTCGCCGAGCTCGCCCGCACCCTGCTGCCGGACCCCGCGTGCGCGCACTTCTACGCCGAGCATGTCGAAGCCGACGCCGTGCACGAGCAGGTGATGCGCCACGACGTCATCGGCGCGCTGCTCGATGCCGAACCCGACGCCGCCGCCGCCGTCGTGTTCGGCATCCAGGCGACCTCGCTGCTCGAGGACCGCTTCGCCGACCACGTGCTGAGCTGCTGGGCGGCGGAGCGGACATCGCTGATCGCGGGGCGGGATCAGTCGATCGGCGGCCTGACCGCGTCGTCGACGCAGGTGTAGTAGCGAAACAGCTGGCGGACACCGACCAGTTCCAGTGCGCGCTCGGCCGCCGCGCCTCCGGTGACCAGGCGCAGTTCGATCCCGTGTCGCCAGGCGTCGGCTTTGATCTCGGCGAGCGAGGCGGCGACGCGAATGCTCAGGAATTCGGTCTCGCGCAGATCGAGGACCATCACCCGGGTTCCGGAACTTCGCGTGCGATCCAGCAGTGCCCGCAGGTGGGGTCGATGGGCGGCATCGAGCTCAGGACCGGCGAACAGGACCCAGCAGCCGGGCCGACCGGCACGTCGCAATCGCCGCGCCACCAACCCACGCGAGGATCCGAGGTACCAGCGCAGCCGGCTCGCATGCCGACGACCAGCGACGACAGCCATGGGGCCTCCCGCTCGAGAGGGCGTTGCGGACCGCCGCGGGGCACCGCGACGGACCGGGGTGGCTGGACGTCTCAACCTGGATTGATTCTGGCACGCGCGTGCACCGCTGTCACTGCGCGGGCATCGGCTCCTCGCCGAGGGCCTGCTCGCGCAGCGACCCCAAGGTGCGCGCGAGGATTCGCGAGACCTGCATCTGGGAGACCCCCAGGCGCCGCGCGATCTCGCTCTGCGTCATATTCTCGTAGAACCGCATCACCAGCACGCGGCGCTCCTCGCTCGGCAGCGCGGCGATCAGCGGGCGGACCGCGATCGCGTCCTCGGTCAGCTGATAGCACGGCTCGTCGGCACCGAGGGTGTCGGTGATCGGCTGGGCGGAGTTGTCACGATCGTCCTGGGTGAACCCGTCGATCGAGTTGGTCTGGTACCCGTTGCTCGCGACGAGCGCCCTGGTGACCTCGACGAGGTCGACATCGAGTTCGGCGGCGAGCTCCTGGGCGTTGGGGACGCGGCCCAGGCGCTGGGACAGGTCCTCGGTGGCCGGGCCGATCAGCTGCTGGATCTCCTTGAGCCTGCGCGGGACGTGCACGGCCCAGGTGCGGTCCCGGAAATGCCTGCGGACCTCCCCCATGATCGTGGGGATCGCGAAGGACAGGAAGGTATAGCCGCGGGTGACGTCGAACCGGTCAACAGCCAGCAGGAGTCCGACCCGAGCGGTCTGCTCCAGATCGTCGAACTGCTCCCCGCGGCCGGTGAATTTCCGGGCGATGTGATCGGCCAGCGGCAGACACAGGCGGATGACTTCGGCCCGGACGGCCGCGTAGTTCTCGTCACCGGGCGGCAGTGCTCGCATCTTCTCGAACCAGGGTTCGATGTTGTCGTAGCTGTCACCACGCGAATGGGATCGCTGGGCGGTCGAGTGTTCGGCTGTGGGGGCTTCCAATGTCATCGCCAGTTGCCTCGCTTCCGGGCGGTGTTCTCGGATATCTCCGGTATACCCCTTCCGGCGGGAAACTATGCGTGGATCAGGACGCCGCTGGTCCGCGCACCCGGCGGATCCAGCCGAATTCGACGGCGGTCGGGTAGCCGTTGCCGCGCGGATCGAAGTCTTGGTAGTGGGTGCTCAGCGCGTCGGTCAGGGTGGCGACGACATGCCAGCCGAAGGCGTTCTCGTCGATCGCCACCGGGGTGCGGGCGTGGGTGGCGATGCGGGCACCGAGCGCGCCGTCGCCGCCGGTCAGCGTGCATTCGATGACGGCCGCCGGCGCGGCGACCAACACCAGGGCGGTGACCACCTCGTCCACCGCCAGCAGCAGATCGGTGATCTCGTCGAGGGCGAAACCCTCGACGAGCAGAACGGTCTCGGCCAGCGCGTGCGCCATGGTCAATTGATCGAGTTCGGCCTGGACCTGGAATCCGACCGTTCTCGATCGCGGCGTCGTCTCACGATCTTCGTCTCGCACGCGCCGCCTCCCTCGCACACCTCCACCGAATGGTCGCAGACTACCCCGCGTCCGCTGCCCTTCTCGCACAGGACAATCCGGGCATCACTTCGGGTCGTTCCCGGTCGACTCCGGTTCGTCGGGCCGCTTCGGGGACCGTCTTCGGTTCAGCAGAACTACCGCGACGACGACAACGAGCGCAATGATCAGCAGGACCTCCATACGGCGCGCGTACCCACCACCGCCGACCTCAATCGCGATGGATCACGCGAAGTACTTCGCCGGGGTCACGAAGGCATCGATGACCCGAGCACGGGAGTCCCGCGCGGGAATCCGTGGCCACGCGCTGTTTCCCCCTCCCGACGCCGGGTACGGCCACGATGAACGAGATCGGACCTCACCGCAGGAGGGAGCGGTCATGCCGCAGCAAGCGTGGAGCGACAAGCGCGAACGCCAGTACCAGCACATCAAGCAATCCCAGCGCGACCGTGGCGTCGGCGAGGACAGGGCAGAGGAGGTCGCCGCCCGCACCGTCAACAAGGAGCGCGCCCGCGCGGGGGAATCGAAGACGTCGAGCAGACTGTCCCGGACGGATATGTCCTCCGGGCGACGCGGTGGTCAGCGTGCGCACCGGAAGGGACCGCGCGGGCTCACCCGCGATCAGCTCTACGAGGAAGCCCGGAACCGCAATATCGAGGGCCGCTCGAAGATGAACAAGAAGCAGCTGGCCCACGCGCTGGGCCGGGACTGACCCCTCGCGTCAGCTCCCCCGCAGGGCCACGCTGTGCACGCCCGCGCGGCGACCGGAGAAGACGCAGTCGGCCAGCGACAGTCCGCTGACATAGGAGTTCGAACAGATGCCGACCGCGGCGCGTCCCGCCGCGAACAGACCCGGCACGATTCCGCCCGCCTCGGCCCGGACCGCGCCGGTGTCCTCGTCGACCAGCAGGCCGCCGAGGGTGAGCATCGGCATCGGGTAGGTCAGCCGGGCGCTGAACGAGATGTCGAGCAGGGTGAAGGGTCCGGTGCGGAGCGGGCGGCGGATGTCGTCGGGCTTCCCGAGGGGATCGGGCAGATCGTGGTCGATAGCGCGGTTGTGGGCGTCTACCGTCTCGCGCAGCGCGGCCGCGTCGACGCCCGCGCGGGTGGCCGCCTCTTCGACGGTCCGGCCGCGGGCGCGCCCGATCCGCAGCAATCGCTCGGTCTGCATGCGCTGGAACCACACCGACTGCGGTCCGATCTGGGCGCGCGCCTCGGCTTCGAGTTCCGCGTCGACCAGCAGCCATGCCCGGTGGCCGGGACTCGTGGCCACGGCCGCGCCGAGGGCGGCGCCGTAGCGGGATTCGTCGATCATGCGCTGACCCAGCGCATTCACGGCGATCGCGCCGAACAGGGCGCTGGGCGGGGCGATGAAACGCCAGGTCGACAGCGCGTCCATCTTGCCGCTGGCGGCGCCGATCGCCTGGGCCATGGTGATGCCGCTGCCGTCGTCGCCCGCGGTGCCCAGCGGCAGGCCCTGCGACCACGGGTAGTCGGGGGCGTGCTGGGCGACCATCGCGCCGTTGGCGATGAATCCGCCCGTGGTGAGCACGACGCCGGACTTCGCCTGGATCCGCACCGGCGTGCCGTGTTTGCGTTCGATCCGGGCCAGCAGCGCTTCCATCGCGTTGCGCAGACCCGGGTGGTACACGCCGGGTTTCGCCGAGATCCGGGCCAGGGCGGCGAAGCGGCGGCGCACGGCCGCGGGCGCACCGTCGAGGGTGACCGCCTCGATGCCGGTCACCTGGCCGTCCTCGACGACGAGCCGGGTCGCCCGGGTTCCGGTCCGGACGCGCACACCGTGCCTGGCCGCCGAGGCGGCCAGCGGCCCGAACAACGCCTTGCCCGACACACCGGGACCGTGAGCGCGGTGACCACGCTGACGTGGTTTCGCGAGATCCCGGTATCCGCCGGAGTTCTCGCTGCCGGAGTAGTACAGGTAGTAGTCGTCGGACGGGTAGGAGGTCTTGAAGGGACACAGCGACGCCTGGAAGGGCACGCCGTGCCCGGTCAGCCAGTCGATCATCGCCGGCGATTGCTCGCAGAAGCGGCGCAGGGTCGCGGCGCTCACCGCGTCCCCGACCTCGGCTTCCAGGTAGGCGAGCATGGTGTCGACGTCGTCATCGATGCCGGCGTCGCGTTGCACCCAGGTCCCGCCACCGGCGTAGACGATGCCGCCGGACAGCGCCGTCGCCCCACCGCCGAGATACCGGTCGATCGCCAGTACGTCGGCGCCCGCTTCCCGCGCGGTCAGCGCCGCGGCCACCCCCGCCCCGCCGTACCCGACGACCACGACATCGGCCGCACAGTCCCAAGCCCGCACCAGTCCACCTTCCGAGCCGACGCCGACCCCGTCGTCACCGTCCGACCCAACTATAACGTGTTCTAGAAATCTGGCCGGGTGGGTTCCCCGCACCTATCCGTGGACGCGCACCCGCCCGCCGGTCAGTCGCGCGGCGACATGGTCGATCGCCGCCACCGGCTGATCGAGAATGCGCACGGCGGTCCGCAATCCCCGCGTGCCGGCGACCTTCTTGCGCAGCATGCGCTGCACATCGGGGTGGTCGAGCCCGCGCACTCCCACGGTCTGCGGCCCCACTCCCGGGAACAGATCGACCACGAGCAGGTCGTGACCCATCCGACGGTGCAGGCGCAATCCCTGGACGGTGTCCCACGGCAAGAAGACCGAATCCGCCGCGGCGTCGATGCTCAATCGCAGTCCGGCGGGTGAGAGCCGCATCGATGTCGATGGCACCCCCTGGGCCTGCCAAGTCGTCCGCATCTCGCGCAGGCGACGCAGTCTGCGCACCCCGTCGACACCGAAGATCAGCACGACGGGCAACTCCATCAGACCGATCGGCCCCGCCAGCCAAACCAGCAGTGCGGTCATGCCCGCGACGAACACCGCGACCGCCACCTCCACCCAGGCCGACACCGCGGACAGCGTCAGCATCGATGCGCGCGACCGCTGGACAGCGGCGACATCCACCCCGACGACGAACTCCCCCACCGTTTCCATCTCCGGCACGCTACCCGTCTCGACGGCGCAATGTCCTTGCACGGAGTGCATGAGTGCAGACACTGCCACGAAGGTCTCGGCGGCTCGCGTACCCAACGGTCGGAGGGCATTTCGTGGTCGATCACAAACCCGGACACCACCGGTGCGTGGTGGGCACCGGTACTGTGACTAGCGCCCACCGGACGCGGTGCCGGCGTTCCACTGCGACAACCTGGATGTAATCGATGAGTGCTACTGCCGAAAAGCTTGCCGACCTGCGAGAGAAGCTGGAGCTCGCGCAGGAACCGGCCGGAGAGGCGGGAGCCGCCAAGAGAGCGCGCAAGGGCATACCTTCGGCCCGCGACCGCATCAACATGCTCATGGACCCGGGCACCTTCGTCGAGATCGGCGCCCTCGTGCGCAACCCTACCGACAAGAACGCTCTCTACGGTGATGGCGTGGTGACCGGACACGGTCTGGTCGACGGCAGGCCGGTGGCGGTGTTCTCGCACGACCAGACCGTCTACGGCGGCACCATCGGCGAGATGTTCGGCCGCAAGGTCGCCGCCATCATGGGCCTCGCGGGCAAGATGGGCTGTCCCCTCGTCGGCATCAACGACTCCGGCGGCGCGCGCGTGCAGGAGGCGGTGTCCTCGCTGCGCTGGTACGGCGAGCTGGCGACCATGATGGAACCGCTGTCGGGCGCGGTGCCGATGGTCTCGCTCATCCTGGGCAACTGTGCCGCGGGCGCGGTGTATCAGCCGATCTGCACCGATGTCGTGGTCGCGACCGAGAGCGCGCACATGTTCGTCACCGGTCCCAAGATCATCGAGGACGCCATCGGCGAGAAGGTCGACATGGAGGAGCTGGGCGGTGTCTACAACCAGGCCGCCTACGGCAATATCCACCACATCGCCAAGGACGAACCCGCCGCGTTCGAGTGGGTGCGCAACTACCTGAGCTACCTGCCGTCGAGCTCCACCGAGCTCCCGCCGATCGTCAATCCCGGCCTCGAGCCGGACATCACCGAGTCCGACCTCATGCTGGACAAGCTGGTCCCCGACTCCGACAACATGGTCTACGACATGCACGATGTGCTGCTGCGGATCTTCGACGACGGCGAGTTCCACGAGATCGGCGCGGCCGCCACCGAGAACATCATCACCGGCTTCGCCCGCGTCGACGGCAGGCCCGTCGGTGTGGTCGCCAACCAGCCGACCGTGCTGGCCGGCGCGCTCGACGCCAAGGCCAGTGACAAGGCCTCGCACTTCATCCACATCTGCAACGCCTTCGAGATCCCGCTGGTGCTCGTCGTCGACACCCCCGGCTTCCTGCCCGGCGTGGAGCAGGAGAAGGCGGGCGTGATCAAGCGCGGTGGCCGGTTCCTGTTCGCCTACGTCGAGGCCACCGTGCCCAAGGTGACCGTGGTGATCCGCAAGGCCTACGGCGGCGGCTGGGCCGTGATGGGCGCCAAGGCCCTGGGCTGTGACGCCTACCTGGCGTGGCCGACCGCGCGGATCGCGGTGATGGGCGCGGAGAGCGCTGTCGGCCTGACCCAGCGCAAGGTGCTCGAGGCGACGCCCGAGGAGCAGCGCGGCGCGATCCGTCAGCAGATGATCGACTTCTACAACGCGACGATCGCGACGCCGTGGATCGCGGCCGAGCGTGGCTACATCGACCGCGTGATCGAGCCGTCGACCACCCGCCTCGAGATCCGTCGCGCCCTGCACCTGCTGCGGGACAAGAAGGTCGTGCGCTACCCGCGCAAGCACCACCTGCTGCCGCTGTGACCCGGTGCGGGCGGCTGCCCGCCCGCACCTCACTTCCCGTCGCGCAGAACGGACCGCAGCCGCTCGGTGTCGGCCGCGGTCCAGCCGGGCGGTGCGAGGATCGCCGCCCAGGCGTTGGCGATGTCGGCCTGGAAGGTGTGCCCGTGCCCGTCGGGCACGTCGGTCGAGACCGCCATGTCGGCCGAGATCTGTAGGAATGTCACCACCGGGAGCCACCGGGTGCTGGGCAGGACATCGGGTCCGCGCGGCTCGCGCAGCCAATCCGGTTGCCGGAACAGCAGTGTCGGCGTCCACCAGGTGATCGGGTCGGAGGCGTGCTGCAGGTAGACCACCCGCGCGGACGGCCACGGCACGTCGGGGCGGGTCAGATCGGGCGCGCTCGCGACGAAGCGCGCGGTGTGGCCGTCACGGTAGACCGGCAGCCATTCCGGCGAGCCGGGGTCACGGCGCATCGTGGCGTCACGCCAGACCGGGTTGGTGGCGGTCGGTCCGACGAACAGCACGCCGTCGGTGCGGGCGGCCATGTCCTGCACGCTGGAGAACGCCGCTTCACCGCCGAAGGATCCGAGGCTCTCGCCGAAGACCACCAGCTTCGGCCGCCGCTGCGGCGGCAGCGTGTCCCACACCGCGTGCACCGCTTCGAACAGGGCTTGTCCGGCATGGCGGGCCCGTTCCTGGTCGACGATGAACGACAGCCAGCTGGGCAGGAACGAGTACTGCATGCTGACCAGCGCGCTGTCGCCGTTGGCGAGGTACTCCAGGGCCGAGGCGGTGGATTCGTTGATCCACCCGGTGCCCGTCGTAGTCGCGACCCCGAGCACGGCCCGCTCGAAGCCGCCGGCCCGCCGCAGCTCGGCGACCGCGAGTTCGGCTTCGGCCTCGACGGTTTCAGCGGAATCGAGCCCCGTGTAGACCCGGATCGGTGGCCGCGCGGGCCGGCCGTTGAACGCGGTCAGGTCGGCCTCGGTCGGGCCGTTGGACACGAAGATCCGGCCCTGCCTGCCGAGCGAATCCCAGCTCACCAGTGAGCCGGGGCCGCCGGACCGCTCCGGCGACGCGGGCTCGGGTGTGTCCGCGGACGTCTCGTCGTTGACCGCCTCGAACGTCGCGTTCAGCATCGACATCGACGCGCTCGCCACCACACCGTTGAGCAGCGCGATCACCACCGCCACGACGACGATTCCGCCCAGCAGCGCGGCCACCCGCGCCGGCAGGACCCGGCCGAGCAGACCACCGGCCCAGCCCACCAGCGCCCGCCCCCCACGCACGACCACCAGCAGCACCCCGAAGACGAGCACCCCGATCACCGCCATGATCGGATAGGCCGACCACGACAACCCCGCCACACCCATCAGGTCGCGCAGCTCCCGCTGCCAGTCCGCGTACCAGATCAGTGCCACCACGGTGCCCGCGAGCGCCACGATCCCCAGACCCCAGCGCAGCGGGCCCGGCATCGGTGCCGGTTCGCGTTCGAGCACCCACCACAGCAGCGCGGCGAGCGCGACGCCGAGCCCGTAACCGACCGCGGCCGCCGCGCCGGACACGACGCCTTGGAACAGCGGCCCGCGCGGCAACAACGACGGGGTCAACGACAGCCACACCAGGATCAGCGCACCGGTCAGCCCACCGAAACCGTGTCCTCGTGGCGTGGAATTCATCTGTGTCCCCTACGGTTCGATCAGCGACCACCGGCTAGCGCAGGTGCTACACGTTCACCGGAACGCAGGACCAGCAGGTCCCCGCACGGACACCTGAAACTGTACGACCGGCGACGATGCCGCCGCCGGATCCGCTGCGACGCTGCTCCGAATCGTGATCCGGTCCCGATCCGGACCGCCGACGGCGCGGAGAGCCGGGTGTGGCGCGTCGTAGCCGGGAGTTCGCTGTCCGGCGCGCACACTGGAGGTCATGGGATCGTTGTGGATTCTGCTCGGATCGGGTGCGATTCGCGCCGACGAGGTGTCCGAGATCGCGGTCGTAAAGACCGGCCGCGTGGTGGGCGGCCGGGTCGGCCGGGAACAGTACGCGGTCGTCGTGCGCTCGTTCCGCGGCTCCCCGACCGCCGGGCGCGCGCTGTCGCGCACCGTCTGGAGCACCGCGCAGGAGTCCCGGGCCGACACGGTCGCCCGCGCGCTGCTCGATCAATTGATCGCCAGGGCCGACACCGCGGGCACACTGACTGTCGACGCCGCGGGCGCGGTCGAATTCGCGGGTCCGTCCGCCGGATCATCGTGACCGCCCGCCCGACGCCGCGCCGCTCGCTTCGCGCAGCACTACCTAGCCTTGCGGCGCACTGTCCTCCGCCTCCGCCGCCGCGCCACACGGATAACCGAGGTCGATCAGAAGGGATACTCCACGCACAGTTCGCCCGCGAGCCTACGCGTGGCGTGCTCGCGCATGCGCCGCCCGTAGACCGGGTCGGCGGCCAGGTCGGTGTAGGTCTCGAACGCACATCGCACCAGGCCCGCCGCCTCGGCCGCGTAGACGTCGAATCCCGGGAACATCAGACCGGCGTAGGGCATGTCGTCCACGTCGAGGGCCAGCACCGGGTATTCGCCCACCGAATCCGGCTCGCCCACCGCCAGCACGCGCCGGGAATCCGAGCCGCCGGGCAGCAGGAAACACTCCGGGAACTGCCCGGCCAGCGGCTCGTAGAGCTCTCCCCACGGTGGTCCCAGTTCGTCGTCGACCAGCTGGTCCAGGCCGCGCGGGGCGAAGCCGCCGTCGGCCGCGAACCACCCGTGCCGCTCGAACAGGCCGCGGTCGAAGGCCAGCCAGGCCCGCAGGCTCGGTGACAGCGGACGTCCCGACGGGAACACCGTGGCCGCCACCGCGTCCGCCGACATCGGTCGAGGCGCACCGTCGACCCACGGCGTGTAACCGACCCACACGACCGGCTCGAACATCGACCGGCCCGGATCCGACCGCACCACGTCGAGGACCCGTCGCGTCAGACCGACACCGTGCTCGACCTCTACTGTCATGGCGCGCAACGTAACAGGCCACCCCGACAGCCGCTAGCACGCCGATGCCGGTATCACCCCGGTGCAGTGGGCGGCCGGAGCCGGACACGAGTCGGGCCGCGTCGGTGCCGAACTGTGGGTACCCGCGGGGCGACACTGGGATCCGTGGACACCGACTCCCCGGGAACTGCCGCGCCGTCGACCGCACGGGCCAGAATGCCCGAGTGGCTACCGCGGGCGATGGTGCTGGCCTTCGTCCTGTTCGGGTTGTTCCTGCTCGCCGACTGGGCGTTTCGCCGGCTGCTCGGACTGCTGATCGTCCTGCTGGTCGCGTTCTTCGTCTCGCTGGCGATGGAACCGGCCGTCGGCGCGCTGGCCCGGCGGGGTGTGCCACGAGGCCTGGCCACCGCGCTGGTCTTCCTCGGCACCTTCGCGTGCGTGCTGGCCTTCCTCGCGGCGCTGGTGACCCTGCTCGTGGAAACCACGACCAACCTGGCCCACGAAACCCCCCGGCTGCTCGACGAGGGCATCGATCGGGTCAACCGGACCTTCGGCCAGCACTTCACGATGCACGATCTGAGCCAGCGGCTCCTGCGCGAGTCCGACCTGATCGAGGGCTACGCCCGCACCGCCGCCGACAATGTCTGGGGCGTGTCGACCACCGTGCTGGGCGGGCTCGTCCAGCTCCTCACCATCGCGCTGTTCAGCATCTACCTCACCGCGGGCGGACCGCGGGTCCGGCGGACCGTGTGCTCGCTGCTGCCACCGTCGCGCCAGCAGACCTTCCTGCACGCCTGGGATCTCGCCATCGACAAGACCGGCGGCTACCTGTACTCGCGGGTACTGCTGGCCATCGTCTCGGCGATCGCGCACGGGGTCTTCCTGGCCGTCCTCGGTATCCCGAATCCGATCGCCCTCGGCGTGTGGTTCGGCGTGATCTCCGCATTCATCCCGACCATCGGCACCTACATCGCCGCGATCCTCCCGGTGCTCGTCGCCCTGACGGTGGACCCGCTCGACGCGGTCTGGATCATCGTGTTCGCGGTGCTCTACCAGTGGTTCCAGGACTATCTGCTGCAGCCCCGGATCACCGCGCGCACCGTCGACGTGAACGCCGCGATCGCGCTGCTGGCGGTCCTGGCCGGTGGTGCGCTGCTCGGCGCGGTGGGGGCGCTGCTGGCGATCCCGGCCACCGCGACGGTACAGGCTTTCCTGTCCGAATACGTCAAACACTATGCGGTGACCGAGGATCCGCGCATCGAGCAGACGGCCTCGCGCCGGAAACGGGCGCCGAAGGCGCCGGCGCCGACCGCCGACGAGGACACCGAGTAGGGCCGTTCTCAGGGACATCCCCGATGTACGCACTCGGAGTCCTCGCGCCGCTCGCCGACGTGGGAACCGGTGTCGCACTGGGTCGTCCCACGCCGATCGTGTCGCTGTCGGTCCTGGTGATCGCCCTGATCACCCGGAGCGTCCGCTCCCGGCGGACAGGTCGGCCCGCGGCCGCGCGGCAGCACACGCGCGCCTGCACCATCGAGCGGGTCACCACACTCACGCCGGCGGTCGTCCCGGGTGCGCATCGCCTGCGCGGCCGAGCCGTGGGCACCGGGCGCCCACATCGATCTGGTACTGCCCTCCGGCAAGACCCGGCAGTACTCCCTGTGCGGCGACCCCACCGACCGGACCGGGTACGAGATCGCGGTTCTGCGCGACGACGACGGACGCGGCGCCTCCCGGGAGATCCACGCGCTCGTGGCGGGCGACCCGGTGCGCGTGAGCGCCCCACGCGACAACTTCCCCCTCGTCGACGCGCCCGCGTATCTGTTCGTCGCGGGCGGCATCGGGATCACCCCGTTCCTGCCCATGATCGCCCACCTCGACGAGCTCGGCCTGCCCTGGCAGTTGATCTACCTGATCTACCGCGGCCGCTCCCGCGCCACCATGCCCTTCGCCGAGGAGTTGCTCCACCGCTACGGCGCCCGCGTGAGCGTGCTGCCCGCGGACACGACCCCGCGTCCCGACCTCGCCCGGCTCGTCGCCGATCAACCCGACGGCACCGCCGTCTACTGTTGTGGTCCGGCGAGCTTGGCCGAGGCATGGCCGAACAGGCCGGACCCGCACTGCATCTCGAACGTTTCACTCCGCCCGAACGCCACGACGCACCCGCCACCGAGTTCGACCTGTACCTGACGCGCACCCGTCGCCTGGTCCACGTCCCCGCCACGACGAGCGCCCTCGACGCCCTGCGCACGGCAGTTCCCTCGGCTCCCGGATCGTTCGAGAACGGGCTGTGTGGCAGCTGTGTTCTCCGCGTCGAGGCCGGGTGCCCCGACCACCGCACCGACGTCGCGGCGAACGCCGCGGGGATCTTCCACCCCTGCGTGTCGCGCTCCCGCGACCCGCTCCTGGTGGTCGATGCCTGATCTCGGCCGTAGGAGGCCACCGACCGGAGTGAATCTTGTACTGTCACAACAGATCAGCAGCTGCCCACTGCCAGCACCGCTCGCCCCGGGTAGCTGACGCCGTAGAACTCTGCTGAGGAGCCAGGTTCATGACCGAAACCGACACCCCGGTGATCCGGACCGATATCCCCCACTCGGCCCGGATCTGGAACTACTGGATGGGTGGCCAGGACAACTACGAAATCGACCAGATCGCCGGTGACGCCGGGCTGGCCGTCGACCCCGACATCTCCACGATGGCCGTGCAATCGCGCCAGTTCCTGATCCGCGCCGTGGGCTTCCTCGCCCGCGAACGCGGCATCCGGCAGTTCCTCGACATCGGCACCGGCCTGCCGACCATGCAGAACACCCACGAGGTCGCCCAGAGCATCACCGCCGACGCGCGCATCGTCTACGTCGACAACGACCCGCTGGTGCTCACCCACGCTCGCGCCCTGCTGCGCAGCACCACCCCGGAAGGCGTCACCACCTACATCGACGCCGACTTCCACAACCCCGAGCAGATCGTCGCCGACGCGCGCAACGTCCTCAACTTCAACGAGCCGATCGCGGTGATGTTCATGGGCGTGCTCGGCCATGCCCGTACCTACGAGGACCTGCTCCGGATCGTGCGCACCGTGGTCGGCGAGGTGCCCTCGGGCAGCTACCTGATCATGTGGGACGGCACCGACGACAGCCAGGCCTACGTCACGCTGTGCGAGAACTACACCGGTACCGGCGGCACCCCGTACATCCCGCGCCCGCAGGCACAGATCCGCGCCGTGTTCGACGGCCTGGAACTGGTCGACCCCGGCTTCGTGTCGATCACCCAGTGGCGCCCCGACACCGTCGAAGTGGGCGAGGTGCTGCCGATCTCGGCCTACGGCGCCGTAGCGCGCAAACCCTGATCACTCCCCCGCCGCACCGGCAGAGCGACACGCCGCACCAGCCACTCTGCCGGTCGGGACGGGGATAGTCTCGACCGGATGGATGCGCACAGCCGGTCCCCCGGCGGCGGCGTCCTGCGCGCCGTGCTGAGCGAGACCCACCGCCGTCCCGCCCTCCTGGCGGCCCTGCGCGAGTCGCTCTTCGATCCCCGCGCCGCCGAACTGCGCACACTGGTGCGCGCCGCGGCCGCGGGCGAGATCCGGGCCGAGGCCGTCGCGACCCCGGCCGCCACCCTCGGCCCGGAACTGGTGATGTTCCGCTTCCTGACCGGGGGCAGCCCGGTCGCCGACACCATGATCACCGAGATCGTCGACGACGTCTTCCTGCCGCTGCTCACCCGCATCCCGACCGAATAGTGTTTCGGCACAGAAACATTCATGTGACATCCGAGAGCCGCGGTAGCGAACGCCGCGTGCCGGACGCAAAGATGAGGAGACCGCCGACTCGCCCACCGGGACGGTCCGGGAGTCGAGCGCCACACGACGCCGCGCGTGGAGCGAGATCGCCTATGCCGCAAGGGAGTTCGCCGGTGAGCCGAGCATTCTTTCACACGACAGTCGATCCACGAACGCAGACCGAGATCCTGCTGCCGCAGCCCGAGGCGGTCGCCGGTTGGGAGGGCGGCCAATTGCGCGGGATGGCCGTCGGCGCGGCGCTGGCACGCGCGGTGGAACGCGAGGTCGCCGCCGCCGGCCGGACCGACCTGCGCCCGGTCCGGTGGACCCTCGACATGTTCCGCCCGGTCTTTCTGCGCCCCTGCCGGATTCGCGTCACCGTGGTGCGCGACGGGCGCAGGCTCGCGCTCTTCGACGCCGTTTTGATCCAGGACGATCGACCGGTCGCCCGCGCAGGCGCGCTGTACCTCCGTCCCGGCGCCGATCCGGCGGGCGTCTGCTGGTCGCCCGGCACCACCGCCGATCCCCCGCCGATCGACCGGCTCCCGGAACCCGGTCGCGATCGGGTGTACTTCAGTGAAGACGCGGGCTGGGGGCCGGACCCGCGCACTCACCACAATGTGGGCCGCACGGGGATCTGGCATCATCCGATCGCGGTCGTCGCCGACGAGGAACCGACGCCGTTCCAGTTCGTCGCCGGACTGGCCGACGTGACCAATGTGATCGCCCATCTCGGCAGCAACGGCCTCGAGTACATCAACGCCGACGCCACCCTCACGCTGACCCGCCTGCCGGAGGGCAACGAGGCCGGGCTGATCTGTCTGGATCGGCTGGCCGAGGACGGCATCGCGATCGGCACGGCCGCCGTCTACGACCGCAAGGGGGTGTTCGGCACCACGACGGTCAGTTCGCTGGCCAATGCGCGAGGCGCCGCCGATCTGAGTGTCATCGGCACCCTGGCGCGGGTGGGCGCCGCCCAGGCGGGCTGATCCGGTCGATCACGGCGCGGCGCGCAGTTCCCGCCTGTACAGCTTGCCGGAGTCGTCGCGCGGAAGCTCGGCCACGATGCTGATCCGCGAGGGCAGTTTGTAGGCGGCGAGTTGCTCGGCCAGCGCGGCCGCGACCTGATCGGGAGCGAGCTCGTGGCGGGGCCGGGCGACGAGATAGAGCTCGAGTGCCTCGCCGAGGTCGTCGCCGGAGGGCACGCCGATCGCGGCGGCGTCCTCCACCCCGGGCAGCGCCATCGCCGCGTTCTCGATCTCGGCCGGGTAGATGTTCACTCCGCCGCGGATCACCACCTCGCTCGATCGCCCGGTCAGGAACAGGTACCCGTCGGCATCGAGGTAGCCGGTGTCGCCGACCCACAGCAGATCGCCGCGGGTGACCGCCGAGCCCGCCCGGTGCAGGTACTCGAAGCGCGGCCAGTAGTCGGCTCCCCGGACGAACACCCGCCCGGGCTGCCCGGCGGGCAATTCCGCGCCGTCCTCGTCCAGGATCGCGACCGCGGACCCGTCGGCCGGGCGCCCGACGCTGCCGGGCCGCGCCAGCCATTCCGTGGCGCCGATCCAGGTGATGGTGCCGGTCTCGGTACTGCCGAAGTACTCGATCACCGCGTCGCCGAACCAGTCGATCGCCGCTCGTTTGATCGCGGGCGGGCACGGCGCCGCCGAATGGATCAAATGGGTCAGGCTGCCGGTGTCGTAGCGCTCGCGCACCTCGGCGGGCAGCGACAGCAGCCGCGACAGCATCGTCGGCACGATCTTGGCCTGCTGGATCCGGTGCCGATGCACCAGTCGCAGGAACCGTTCGCTGTCCCAGCGCGGCATGATGGTGATGTCGGTGCCCATCCGCAGCGCCAGCACCGCCACCGCGTTCGGCGAGGTGTGATACATCGGCCCGGCCACCAGCATCCGCCCACCGGGCGCCAACCCCATCCGCCGCGCGATGCCGCCCGCGATGGACAGCAGTTGATGTGGCGTCATCCGTTCCCGCAGTACGCCTTTGGGAGTCCCGGTGGTGCCGGAGGTGTAGATCAGTCCCATCGAATCGGCCACCGCGCCTTCGAGATAGCCGACCGGCTCGTCTTGGTCGGCGATCCATTCCTCGAGTAGCGGATGCCGCCCCGTGGGCACGGACAGGGCCTGGTCGAGCCCGGCCTCGACGAGTGTCGGCGCGGGCATGGCGATCTCGACGATCCGGGCTGAGCTGCCCGCGCGGTCGCGGGCATCCTCGACGGTGGCGACGAACTCGGTGTGCGCGAAGATCACGCGCGGCGCGCAATCGGCGAGCACATGGGCGATCTCCCCCGCGCGCCAGCGGGTGTTGATCGGTACCGGGTTCGCCCCTGCCGAGGCGATGGCCAGTGAGACCTCGAGGAATTCGATGTCGTTGCGGGCCAGGACCGCGACGCGGTCGCCGCGCCCGACGCCGGCGGCGAGCAGGGCCGAGGCGAGGCGGCCCGCGCGGTCGTGCGCATCGGTGTGGGCGCGCACCCGTTCGCCGCAGCGGATGATCGGAGTCGGGGAGTCGGCCATCGCTACCTTCGGTCGGGAGTCGGTGCCCCTCAGCGTATGCGGCACCGCGCGCCTCGGCCGAGCTGCTCAGATGTCCAAGTCGATCGCGACGGCCCGCCCCGTGCGGAACCAGTAGTCGTGCAGGGCACGGATCTTCGCGCGGGAGGGCACCCCGCGCAGGTGGATCGCGCACTCACCGAAATCGACCGGGACGACGGTGTCGCACAGCAGCGCGCGGGCGACGGCGAGTTCCGCCGGATCGGTGATCTCGCTGGCCGTCCCGTGCAACGCCCCGTCGCGCAGTTCCAGGGTGACGCGCGGATCGGCCCGGATATTGCGCAGCCACGCGTTGACCGCCTGCGGCTGGTCGAGGGTGATCTGCGGCGGCATCAACTGCACCAGATAGGCCCGGTCACCCGCACGCATCACCCGCACGCACTTCGGGCGCGGCAGACCGGTCTTGCGCCCGGTGGTGGTGAGGATGCCGTAGCCGCGCGGAACACGCAGCCGGAACCACGGCAGCATCGCCGCGCTGAGCCACTTGCCGTCGCGCCGGCGGCGGATCAGCCGACCGTGTCTGCCGACCTCGGCCTGCGCCGCCGCGCGCCGGGCCCGCTGGTCTGCGTCGTCCATCTGTCCATGATGCGCCCGTCGGCACCGGACCGTCGCCGCTTGGCAGGTCAGCGTGACGGCGGCGAGTCGCGGTGCAGGAGCCACCACGCGACGATGAGATCGTCGGTTCGGCCGAGATCGAGGCCGGTGAGCTCGGCGAAGCGCGTGAGCCGATTGCGGACGGTATTGCGGTGCAGAACCAGCGTGGCCGCCGTGTCGTCGATGCGCTGGTCGCAATCGCGGTAGGTCGCGACGGTGCCGAGGATCTCCTCGGCGCCGCTGTGGCTGCGCAGCGGCGCCAGGTGCCTGTCGGCGAGCAGTCGCGCATTGTCCTCGGCCTCCGCGAGCAGCGGCAGCGGACCCAGCGACCCGAGATCGACCAGGCCCGATCTGCCGTGGCGAATCGCGAGATCGAACGCGCCTGCCGATACGACGCCGCGGCGTCACCGAGCAGCATCGCCGATCCCACGGCGACCACGCTGCCCGTGGGCAGCGCGTCCGGGGTGCGTGGCAGCAGGGCGACCAGATGCTGGTCAACGCCGTGTCGACGACCGGCAGCCTTGCTGTCGATCCCCGGGCGCGCAGCGCGGCGAGCAGGTCGGTCGCGGCGGCGGTGCCGTTCCACGCGGCGCAGGCGATCCGATAGCGATGCTCGGGGTCGAGCCCGTGGTTGCGGGCCTCTGCGCGCAGGACGGCGGGCGCGACTGTGCCGTCGACGAGACTGCGCAGGAAATCGGCGCGGTGCGCGGCCCCCGCCATCGCCCGCTCCTGCAGCACTCGGTGGACCGCGGTAGCGGACGCGGTCGCCCATTCCCAGGTGAGGTCCTGCATCTCGTCGATCTCGCCGGCGCTGACCCCGTGCGCGGCGGCGCGGCGGCGGATCAGCTCGAGCGCGGGCACCGGCCTGCTGGTGTGCATGCGCACAGTCAACTCGGTTGGCGCTCCCATTTAAACGCCGCCGACCGGGCAGCAGAATGGCATGTGCACAGGAAGCGCTGCAGTGAGCGGCGCTCGATCGCTGGGAGGTACGCATGGTCGTCGGTGGTCGGTCCGGTCCCCGGATGACGCCGGTTCGCTGGTCACCGCCGACAGCGACACCGCGCGCCGGGCAACGCCGCAGCACCCCGCCGATGCCCGCGGTACGGCGGATCGAACTGCCCGGCGTCGGTCCCGAGGACGTGGTTATCGGCGCCGACGGCCTCGTCTACACCGGAATCGCCGATGGCCGGATCCTGCGGGTCGACATCGCCACCGGGGCCGTCGAAACGGTCGCGAATACCGGCGGCCGCCCACTGGGTCTGTGCGCGGGCGCCGACGGTTCGCTGCTCGTCTGCGACGCCCATCGCGGCCTGCTGCGCTGGTCCGGAACCGACGTCGAGGTCCTGGTGGATGCCGTCGACGACGGACCCCTGAACATGGCCAGCAATGTCGTCGAGGATCCGCGCGACGGCACCGTCTACTTCACGGCCTCGTCGCGTCGCTGGCCCCTGGACCTGTGGATGGGCGATCTGCTCGAGCACTCCGGTACCGGTCGGCTGTTCCGGTACTCCCATGACGGCCGAACCGAGTCCCTGCTGGATGGCCTCCAGTACGCCAACGGTGTCGCGTTCGCGCCCGATCAGGCATCACTGATCGTCGCCGAGACGGCCGCGTATCGGCTCAGCCGCTACTGGTTGCATGGCCCGAAGGCCGGCACGTGCGAGGTGCTGATCGACAATCTGCCCGGCTTCCCCGACAACCTCGCCCTCGGCTCCGACGGACTGATCTGGGTCACGCTGGCCTCGCCCCGCAATCCCCTGCTCGATCTGCTGCTCCCCATGCCGACTCTCGCGCGAAAGCTGTTGTGGCGGATACCCGATCGGCTCAAGCCGCGCCCCGTCCGCACCGCCTGGGTGCTCGCCGTCGACGACCACGGGACCGTCGTCCACGATCTACAGCGCGACGGCGCGGACTACGCGATGGTCACCGGCGTCGCCGAGGCGCACGGCACCCTGGTGCTGGGCAGCCTCGACGAATCCGCGATCGCACTCACCCACCTCCCGTCCTGAACCCGGCTATCGCCTGCCGCCGTCACCCTTCCACCGAAAGCACAGCCATGGACTTCGCTCCCAGCGCCCGCGCCACCGATCTCGTCGCCCGAGTGCGCGCCTTCGTCGCCGAGGAGATCGCCCCGATCGAGGCCGACTACCACCGCAGCGTGGCCACGCTGCGCGAGACCGGCGGCGATCCGTGGGATCCCCTGCCCGTGCTCGGTGAGCTGCGTGCGAAGGCACGCGCGGCGGCCATCGGGCCGACGGCGCACACGACATGGCCCGCGAGTACCGCGTGCAATCCGCCCTCGGCCCGGTATTCGACTACGCGCCGTCGACGGTGGCGTTGTGCGAGGACTAG
The DNA here is from genome assembly GCF_038752175.1 of Nocardia sp. No.11. Lineage (NCBI taxonomy): Bacteria > Bacillati > Actinomycetota > Actinomycetes > Mycobacteriales > Nocardiaceae > Nocardia > Nocardia sp. No.11. The sequence goes on from NZ_JBCGFB010000009.1 coordinate 68,692, forward strand.
ACGGTCCTCGGTTCGCCGTTCTATCTGATGGAACGGCTCGACGGAACAATCCCCCGCAGGGAACTCCCACCCGAATCCTGCTGGACACCACCGCGCGTGCGCGCCCATCATGTCCTGGCTGGCCGCCCACCAGCCGCCCGATCGCCCAGCGGTACTGATCCACAACGATTTCCGCTTCGACAACATCGTGCTCGACCCCACCGACCCCACCCGGCCGATCGGTTTGCTCGACTGGGAGATGGCCACCATCGGCGACCCACTCATGGATCTCGGCGCCGCCCTCGCCTACTGAGTCCAGGCCGACGACAACCTCGCCGTCAAGTTCTTCCGGCGCCAGCCGACGCACGCCCCAGGCATGCTGACCCGCGACGACGTGGTCGAATACTATTGCCGCCATGCCGGAATCGGTCTCACCGGCCGCGAATGGGCGTTCTACGAAGTCTTCGGCCTGTTCCGTCTGGCGGTGATCTGCCAGCAGATCTACTACCGCTATTCTCACCGCCAGACCACCAACCCGGCCTTCCGCTCCTTCGGCCTGGCCGTCCGGCTCTTGGAATGGCGCTGCCGGGCTGTCATCCGCGGCATCGGGTAGGCACGCCGGGTTCCAGCCGCCGGCGATTCAGCTTTTCGACGCCCGGGCGTACGATCAGCAAACACACTGAGGCGGGGTAGTCCAACGAGGTGATGTCGCATGGTCGAGACGGATGTCCTGGTCGTGGGCGCCGGTCCGGTGGGCACGGCGGCCGCGGTCGAACTGGTCCGGCGCGGGGTCCGCTGCCGGATCGTCGATTCGCAGGCCCACCCGCCGCGCTATGCGAAAGCGGTCGGCATCCAGCCTCGCACGCTGGAGCTGTTCGAGCAGATGGGCATTCTCCGCGACGTTCTCGACGCCTCGATCCTGATGCGCGGCCAGCTCGTCTTCGTCAACGGTGTCGAGTCGGGCCGGCTCGATCTCACGCTGCCCCCCGAGGTGCCGTTCGGGTTCGTCGGGCTCCCCCAGTACGAGACCGAGCGCATCCTGTGGAACCGCCTGGCATCGCTGGGCACGCACGTCGAACGCGGGGTCACGGTGACCGGGTTCACCCAGGACGACGACGGGGTCGACGCGGTGCTCGCCGGACCGGACGGGGAAGACACCGTGCGGGCGCGATATCTCGTCGGCTGCGACGGCGCGCACAGCATCGTCCGTAAGACCCTCGGGCTGACCTTCGAGGGCGCGGCCTTCACCGACCAGTACATGCTCGGCGATGTCGAACTGGATTGGTCACAGCCGCGCGGGTACGCCATCCGGGCGATGCACCAGACCGACGGCGTCACCGACGACACGCTGGCGTGCATCCCGCTGCCCGGCCGTCATCGGTACCGCGTCTCCATGCGGGTGCCGCCGGAGCTCGAGATAGGCACGGGCGGCGACGGCGTGGCACACGGCTTCGGCAGTGGTCCGGCCCCCGAATTGGCGCACCTCCAGGCGGTGCTGGACCGGTTGTCGCCGGAGCCGACGACGGCCTCGCACCTGCGCTGGTCCTCGGTGTTCCGGATCAGCCACCGCATCGTCGACGCCTATGGGCGCGGGCGGGTCTTCGTCGCCGGCGATGCGGCCCATATCCACCCGCCCACCGGCGCGCAAGGCATGAACACCGGCATCCAGGACGCCCACAACCTGGCCTGGAAACTGGCCCTGGCGGTCGCCGGGCTGGCCGCCTCGCCACTGCTGGCCAGCTACGACGCCGAGCGCCGACCCGTCGGCGAAGAGGTCGTCGGCCGCACCGTGCGTCATGCCCGAGACGGGATCGGCGCCGGTGACCCCGACCCCGAACGGGCACTGCTGCGCGAAGCCCAGTTGCTCATCGACTATCGGGACAGTCCCCTGGTGTTCGCTTCTCCCGCCGGTTCCCCCGCGCCGACCGCGGGCAGTCGCGCTCCGGACGCGACCGGCCTGACCCGCGACGCGGTGGCCTCACCCTTCCGACTGTTCCCGCTGCTCGCGGGCCCGGACCACACGCTGCTGTGCTACGCGGACAGCACCTGCGACGCCGCGACGCTCGACGAGATCGAGAGCCGCGTCGACCTGCTCCGGGAACTCAGCGACGACCGGCTCGACGCCTACCTCGTCGCCGCGCCCGGCGCCGCGATCGGACCGACCGTGCTGCCGGTGATCCACGACCGCGACGGCGACTTCGCCCGGCAGTACCGTCCCGGCCCCGGCGCGGTGTATGTCGTGCGGCCCGACGGCTATCTCGGGTATGCCGCGTCTCCGGCGTCGTCGCACGATCTCGCCCGCTACTTCGGCGCGATCTTCGCCACCGCGCCGGAGGGCGTGGCCGGGACCGCCTGAGCGCGCGTCAGCTCCGCGCGGCCTCGATGCGGCGGCGCAGCAGGCAGAATTCGTTCCCTTCGGGATCGGCCAGGACATGCCAGGACTCCTCGCCGGTCTGCCCGATCTCGACCGGACGCGCTCCCGCGGCGAGCAGCCTGCGCAGTTCCGCGTCCTGATCGCGGTCGGTCGGATTGACGTCCAGGTGCAGGCGCAACTTCTCGCGTTTCGGTTCCGTGCTGCGGCTCAACAACAGGGTGGGCTGGGGTCCGCCGAATACTGTTCCGGGAGCGCCGATCTGGATATCGCCCTCGTCTCGGTCGAGTTCGACGAAGCCGAGCACCTCGCACCAGAAGTCCGCCAGCAGTTGCGGATCGGCGCAGTCGAGGACGAGTTCGGTGATCCGGCAGGCCATGCCTGCGACCCTACGCGCGCGCCGCGGGCACAACCAGGGACGACGCCCGATCCGCGGTCGACGAGACGATAAGCTGACGCGTGCAGGCGACAGGAAGGCGACCATGACCCCCAGGGCCGAGGACCCGCGACCGACCGCGCCGGTGTCCAAGCGCAAAGCGGCGGCGGCCGGGCGCGCGGCACGCAGGCTCGGGGTCGAGGACTGGACGAACGCGGCGCTCGGCGTGCTCTTGCGCGACGGGGTCGCCGGCATCACGATCGCCAAGCTGTGCGAGGAACTCGGGGTCACCAAGGGCAGCTTCTACTGGCATTTCGACGGCATCGATCAGCTGCTGGAGACGACGGCGCAATTCTGGTGCGCCGATCAGAACGACGCGGCACGCGGGTTCCAGGGCCTCGAGGAATTGCCGCCCCGGGAGCGGCTGGCGCGGATGGGCGAGCTGCTCACCGCGGAGCGGGTGTGGCAGATCGAGCTCGCGGTGCGGGACTGGGCGCGCACCAACGCCAAGGTGGCCGAGGCGGTCAAGGCGCTGGATCAGCGGATCTTCCACGCGCTGTCCGACACCCTCGTCGACATGGGATTCTCCGCCGATCAGGCCGAGATGCGCGCGGGCCTGATGTGTTTCGCCGGCATCGGCTTCGTGCACGGCAACCAGAATCTCCCGGTGCCGACCGAGGATCAGCGCCGGGAGTTCTTCCGATTCGTCACCAGCAGGGAGTCCGGCGACTGAGGCCGGGTCAGGTCAGCGCGACCAGTTCGTGCAGGGTCGTCCCGCTGCGGCGCTGCGTTCCCGACGGGGTACGCACGGTCAGCGCGAAGGTGGACTCGAACCGGAAGTAGCCCGGGTGCCCGACCAGGCGGTGCACGAGCGGTTTGATCAGCCGTGAGCGCGCCACCGGCACATCGTCGAGCAGGTCGTGGGCGTGGATGACGCGCACGACGTCCAGGCGCAGGTCGAGGCTGCCCGGCACGGTCAGCTCCACCCACTCGGGGTAGGTCCGGCCCGCGGTGGCGTCGAAGCGCGCAGGTCCCTCGGTGAGGACGGTTTCGCCGGTGGACAGCACGATCTGGTCGTGGTGGGCGAGCATCAGCGGGCTGATCTCGTGGCCGCCCCGGCGCTGCTGGGTCAGGACCGAGGCGAACAGCAGGGAGTAGTCCTCGACGTAGAGCCGTCCCCAGTGCCAGCGCTCGATGATCTTCTTCATGTCGCCGACGCCCCAGTTGTGGTCGTGGTAGCCACGTCCGGTGACCTCGTGACGCACGCCGTCGAGCTCGATCGCCCCGCTCACCCGTGCGCGTGGGGCGCCGACCATCCAGCCGAAGGAATCCCGGGCGCCGAAGCGGGTTTCGCCCTTGCCCGGCATCCAGCTGGGCACTTCGTTGTGGAACCGCAGGTCGAAGACGATGCCGTCCTCGGCCATCCAGAGGTGATGGATCGGCAGGCCGTCGGCACCGGCTTCGGTGCGCGCGGTGTTGTGGCCGACACGCACGTCGCAGGCGTCGGCCGAGAACGACGTCGCGGAGCGCGGATAGCGCCGCGACACCTGGCGGCGGGTGCCGTCGGGGGCGTAGACCATCATCTCCACCCACGGGCGTGCGGTCGGCAGGTCCTCGGGCCTGCGTTTGGTGAGGAAGCCGATCACCACGTGCCCGGTGTCGAGGTGGGCGTCGAAGTACCAGTGTTCGAAGGCGAGCCTGCTGGACGAGGGATGTAATCCGTTGTGCCGCGGTTCGACCGGTGTCAGGACGCCGTCGCGGCGTCCCGGTCCGTTCCACACTTCGACGATATCGGTACTCATGGCTGCTCTCGGTCGGTTCATCGGCGCAGAGCGCCGCTGGCGTCGAAGGCCGCTTCCCGGCCCTGCATCTGGGCGCGATACCAGTTCTCGCGATGCCACAACATCAGCTTCTCGTGCGCCCGCGCGAACGGGGGGCAGAGGCGGCGCGCGAGTTCCATGACGGTGATCAGCGGGAACCGGACGATCGGAATGGCGATCCACGGGAACGCCGGCGGCATCGTGTAACGACGGCGGGTGCCGGGCGCCATGTACATCGCGGAGTACACGGAATTGATCCGGTAGTTGTACCTTTCGCGCAGCCGGGTCAGACCGCGATGACCATCGCGCGGGGCGAAGGCCGCCGGATAGGACTCGATCAATTCCGTTCCGTGCTGCCCCGCGTCGTAGGACCGCGAGGCGATCGTCATGGCCAGCACCCGCAGCGCGTCCCGCACGGTCTCCGGGTACCAGCGCAATCGCACGCCCAGCAGATGGCCCATGTACTTCTGGAAGTGCAGCAGCGCACGGATTTCCGACGGAGTCGTCTGGTAGCCCAGCGCCCACAGTCCCAGGCCGGGAGTCACGCTGCCTGCCAGCAGGGTCAGCAGCTGGTAGGTCTGGCTGATCGGCAGACCCCACCGCTCGGTGTCCCATTCGGGGTGCGCGGCGACCTTCGCCCGCACCGAGACGTGCATGACCCGCACCTTCAGCGCGGTCGCGCGGCCCGCCGAGCCCGGGGTCAGCAGCGCGTCGCGGGCCGAGACATCCATCCAGAAGCGGGTGGTCTCCAGGAACCGGCGCAGGGCGCTGTCGCCGGCGTAGCCGCCCGCGAGCGACAGCGGGGTCGCGACCGCCGCCTCGGTGTACATCTCGAGCGTCTCGGCGCCGGCGAAGCTGAACAGCATGGTGCCCCAGCGCCGCCAGATCGCCGCGCCCTGTTCCACCAGCTCGGGTACCACCCAGTCGGGCACCGTCTCGAACTCGGCGAACAGCGCGCGCATGGAGTCCGGGGCATCGGGCACCGCGTCGATACCCTCGGCCAGCGCCTGCTCCAGCATGCGGCGCCCGGCCTTCGCCCCGATCTCGCCGTGCATCACCTCGGCGACGAACCGTTCGGCCACCGGGTCTCCGGCGAACAGGTCCGCGCACAGCGCCGCGGCCTGTTCGTCACTGGGAAACAGCGACTGTCGGGTCACCGTGGTGAACAGACGCTCGATCCGGCGCACCGTCGCGGTGCCGCGCGCCTCCCAGTAGCGGAAGGCGGTGGGGCACCGCACCGGTGGCTGCTCGGCCGACCGGGACGCGTCGGGCCGGACCCGACTTTCGACGAATTCGGCCAATGCCGGTCTCCTGACGTGAAACTCGCTCACCGTGTGTCGTGACAGGCCGACCATACTACGAAGAACATTGTTCCGTACCCGAAAGTATGGAAAGCGGGGCGTCACGGCACGATGCGGTATTTGAGCATCATGTCGTGGTCCTCGTGATCGAGCAGGTGGCAGTGCCACACGTAGCCCTGCAACTCCGCGGACGAGCGGCCCGCGTGGTCACCGGTGCGGTGCCCGCCGTGGGAATCCGCTCCGCGCAACTCGGTCGCGATCCGGCGGGGGAAGGTCGCGTCGGGATCGAAGCCGAGTTCCGCCGCGGTCGGGAATCGGACGATGATGCTGGTCACGGTGCCGCCGTCGACCCGCACGATGTCCTTCCAGCCCGCCTCCCACGGCTGGGGCGGCACCATCGGACCCGCCAGGAACCCGTCGGCCGCCGGCGCCCACCGCTGCCCGATCGGCGGCTGGGGATGCGCCAGCTGATAGTCGACCGTGCGCAGGGGTGCGCGTCCGAGAATCCGGAAGGTCACCAGGTGCAGGTGGATCGGGTGCGGGTCGGGCGTGATGTTGATGATGTTCCACTGCTCGACGGTGCCCTGCCGCGGACGCTCGATCTCCGGGCTCGCGAAGGTGAGGTTGTTGAGCGACATGATCGCGGGCGGCACCCGCAGCTCGTAGGGCTGACTCACCGTGACATCGCGGCGCACGGTCGGTGTGGCGAGCGGCGGCAGCACCGGTGGCCGAACGGGGCCGCCGCGCAACCGTTCCGGCACGCCGCCCGTGAAGCCGGGCCGATCCTGCACGCGGAACTGACAGAACACCGGCATCGCGACCTCGCCGAGGATCGCCGCCTGGAAGACCGGCGCCTCGTCGTTGCGCAGTTCGACGGTCTCCCCCGGCGCGAGCCCGGCGAAGTCGACCAGCACGTCCACCCGTTCACCGGGTGCCAGGCGCAGCTCGTGCACCGTGACCGGCGCGTCCAGCAGTCCGTGATCGTTCCCGATCACCCAGAACCGCATCCGGTTGCCGAAGAACAGATTCCACACACTGAACGACGCCGCGTTGAGCAGCCGGAAGCGGTAGAGACCGCGGGCGACCGGCAGGTGGGGCCAGATCTTGCCGTTGACCACCCCGACGTCCCCGACCGCCCCACCTTCCCAGGCCCCCTGCGGGACGACCGGCGTCGACCGGACCGACTGGCGCCCCTCGGCGGTGAACAGCTTCTCCTGCAATACCAGCGGCACCTCGAACTCCCCGGCGGGCAGGCCCAGCGGGTTCCCGGGCGCACCGGTGTCGAATTCATCTCGGAGCAGCAGCAATCCGGCCAGTCCGGCGTAGACGTTGATACGGGTGATGCCCATCGCGTGGTCGTGATACCAGAGGTGTCCGGCGTCCTGCGCCAGCGGGAAATCGTGGTCGAGGTCGCCACCGGGATGGACCAGCTGCTCCGGATGCCCGTCGCTGTCGGGCGGGGTCACCCCACCGTGTAGGTGCAGCGAGGACGGCGGCGAGGTCCGGAAGCTCTCGTCGACGCCGTGCAGGGTGGTGTCCATGTCGGCGGCCAGCGGATGGGTCGTCATCCGGTTCGCGAACCGCAGGCGCAGCGGCGTGCCCGCCCGGTGTTCGACAGTCGGCCCCAGATAGGTCATCCCGTTGTAGCCCAGCGCCGGTGACGGCGGCAGATCGCGATGGAAGCGATGGATGGTGGTCGAGGCGACGACGTCGAGCCGGTCACCACGCACCACCGGCAACCGGGGCAGCTCGTCCACGAACGGCTCGACCGCCGGGGACGCGAAGAGCAGCGGACCACGCGCCGGCGCCGGGGTCGCGGCGGCGGAGGTCTCGAACAGCGCCGCGCCGAGCAGTCCCGCCCCGGCGGCACGCAGGAACCCACGACGTTCGATCGGATATCCCATGGCCGAGCCCTTTCCGGGCTGCACCGTCGCACGCACCGCCGGGCGACCATACCATTAGGTACAGTTATCAGTACCTCGTCGAATGTCACCCAGCGCCCACCGATCGCCGCGTCGCCGGGCAGGACACCGGGCCGATCGACCGCCCCGCGGCCTCGGGCGCATCAGCGTGCCGCCGTACGGAATCGTTCTTGTCGCATCGAATGCCGGTGCGCGCACCAGGACACACGACAGGGCGTCGACCTGCCGCTCGCGCGAGAGTCCACCCGCCGGTCTCGGCGACTGCGCTACTCGATCAGGCGCTCGCTCTTCAACCAGTCGTAGGCCACATCGGCCGGGTCCTCGCCGTCGATGTCGACGCGACCGTTGAGCTCCTGCATCAGCTCGTCGGTGAGGCGCTCGGAGACGGTGCCGAGCAGGGCGCGGAGTTCGGGATGGTTCTCGATGACCACGCCCCGGACCACGGCCGTGCCGCTGTAGGGCAGGAAGAACTTCTTGTCGTCGTCGAGGACGGTCAGGTTCAGGTTCTTGACGCGGCCGTCGGTTGTGTAGACCATCCCGAAATTGCAGGGCTGACTCTTGGCGGTCGCGGTGTAGACGACGCCGGCGTCCATCCTGGTGACATTGCCCGAGGGCACGCCGTTCGGATCGTTGTAGGGGATCCCGTATTTCTGCAGCATCGGCAGGAAACCGTCGGAGCGGCTGAAGAATTCGTCGTCGACACAGAAGGTGCGCTCGGCCACGGGCAGGGCGGCGACGTCGCTCAGCGACCGCACACCCAAGCGCTGGGCGGTCGGCGCGGACGCGGCGAAGGCGTAGGTGTCGTTGAAGTTGGCCGGGGCCAGCCATTCGAGGTCGTAGTCGCGCTTCTCGATGTCGTGGACGCGCTGCCACAGCTCCTGCGGGTCGGCGATCGTCTCGGTCTGGTTGTGGTAGTTCACCCAGCCGGTGCCCGTGTACTCCCAGAGCACATCGGCGTCACCGTTGAGCTGGGCCTGACGCGACGAGGCCGACCCCGGCGCGCCGGTCAGGTCGGTGACCGAGGCGCCCGCCGCGGCCAGGTAGGTCGCGGTGATCTTGCCGAGCAGGACCCCTTCGGTGAAGCTCTTCGACGTCACCACGATGGCGGCGCCGTCGAGCGGGCGTTCGCCGCCGGGCAGACTGGCGTCGTGGAAGGTGCCCGAGGAGCTCACCAGCCCACATCCGCCGAGCAGGGCCAGCGTCGCGACGAGCGCGGACACCACCGGGACCAGCCGTCGCCTCATGAGATACCTCGCGGGGTCGCGGCCAGTTCGACGAGCCGGCCGAGCCAATCGATGATCAGCGCCAGCAGCCCGACCAGGATCGCGCCGGAGATCAGCAGCTTGGGCAGGAACAGGGTGACACCGGTGGTGATCAGGGTGCCCAGGCTGGTCGCGCCGATGAACGTCGACAGCGTCGCGGTGCCGACCAGGATGACCAGCGCGGTGCGCACGCCGTTGAGGATCACCGGCACCGCGAGCGGCAGCTCGACCTGGACCAGCGTGCGCGCCGCGGACAAGCCGATGCCGCGCGCCGCTTCGATCGTGCGCTGGTCCACCTGCCGCAGACCGACGATCGTATTCTGCAGGATCGGCAGCACCGCGTACACCACCAAACCCACGATCGCCGTGCGGAACCCGGTGCCGAGCCAGAACGTGAACAGCACGAGCAGGCCGACGGCGGGCGCGGCCTGACCGACGTTGGCGATATTGACCGCGACCGGCTCGAAGCGCATCAGCGCCGGCCTGGTCAGCGCGATGCCGAGCGGTATCGCCACCACCACCACGATCACCGTGGCGACCACGGTCAGCCGGATGTGTGCACCGATGGTGCTCTGCAGATTGGACCAGCCGAGCGAGGCCTGCTCGGTGGCGGTGAAGGTCGTCGACCGGTACCAGAGCAGATAGCCGACGCCGATCACCACGATGATGATCGGTTCGAACCACACGTCGATCGGCACGCGGCGCAGCCGGCTCATGACGGTTCGGCCGTCGCGGTGTCGTCGGCGGCGGCGACGACCGGCGTCGGTGTCGGGTCGGACCCGTCGACATAGGTCTCGTAGGACGGCGCGGCCTCCGCGGCGTGGTTCTCGGCCAGCTTGGTCTGGATCACGTCGGTCACCGACCCGATGCTCAGCGACCCGACGACCGCGCCACGACCGTCGGTGACGAGCGTGGCGCCCTGACTGGCGGCCAGCATCGCGTCGAGCGCGTCGTTGAGGGTGGAGGACTGCGCGACCACCGGCAGTCTGCGATCCAGATAGTCGGAGACCTCGGGCTTGCTGGCCACCTCGGTGAGCGAGGGCCACGAGCGCGGGCGCCCCGCCGCGTCGACGACCACGACCCAGGTGTGCCCGGCCGCCTTCGCCCGCTCGATCACCGTCTGCGCCGGTTCGCCGATCCGTGCCGTGGTGACCGGGTCGTAGTCGACATCACGCACCCGCGAGACCGTCAGATACGCCAGCTTCGCGCCGGATCCGACGAACTCCTCCACGAACGGCGTCGCCGGATCGGTGAGGATCTCCTCCGGGCGCGCGTACTGCTCGACGTGCCCGCCCTCGGACAGGATGAGCACCTTGTCGCCGAGTTTGGTGGCTTCCTCGAAATCGTGGGTGACGATCACGATGGTCTTGCCGAGTTCGTGCTGGATCGCGATCAGGCTGTCCTGCAAGCGAACCCGGGTGATCGGGTCGACCGCGCCGAACGGTTCGTCCATCAGCAGCACCGGCGGATCGGCGGCCAGGGCACGGGCCACACCGACACGCTGCTGCTGACCGCCGGACATGTCCTTGGGCAGCCGGTCGGCGAAGGTGGCGGGGTCGAGACCGACCAGATCCAGCAGGTACTCGGTGCGTTCGGCGATGCGCTTCTTATCCCAGCCGAGCACCCGGGGAATGGCGCCGATGTTCTTGGCCACCGACCAGTGCGGGAACAGGCCACCGGACTGGATCACGTAGCCGATCGACTGGCGCAGCTTGTCGGGGTCTTCCCTGGTGACGTCGCGGCCGCCGATGAAGATCCGACCCTCGGTCGGCTCGATCAGCCGGTTGATCATCTTCAGCGTCGTGGTCTTGCCGCAGCCCGAGGGCCCGACGAACGCCACGATCTCGCCGGCGTCGATCTCCAGATCGAGCCGCTGCACCGCGGCCTTGTCCTGCCCCTTGTATCGCTTGACGACCCCGTCGAGCGTGATCGACGCCCCGGTCACATTGCGCTCCGGCGTCACCGGGGCGGGCTGGCTGGTCACATCGGTCATGTCAGTCCTTTGGCGATCGTGAGCCGTCCGAGCAGGACGAGGAGCGCGTCGAACACCAACGCGATCGCGACGATGAGCAGAGTGCCGGTCAGTGCCATCTCCAGGGCATTGGCCCCGCCGAGCCGCGACAGGCCGTTGAAGATGAGCGAGCCGAGCCCCGGGCCGAGCACGTAGGCGACGATGGCCGCGACGCCGACGATCATCTGGGTCGAGACCCGGATGCCGGTGAGGATCACCGGCCAGGCGATCGGGAATTCGACGGTCAGCAGGATCCGCCAGCGCGACAACCCGATTCCGCGCGCGGATTCGATCACCGAGGGGGGTACCGACCGCAGGCCGACGATGGCGTTGCCGATCACCGGCAGCGCCGCGAAGAACGCCAGCATGATGAACGACGGCACGACCCCGAGCCCGAACGGCACCAGCAGCAGCGCCAGCAGGGCCAGCGAGGGAATCGTCAGCGCGACCCGGCTCGAGGTGAGGGTGAGCGCCGAGGCCAGCGGAAGGCGATAGACGGCCACCGCCACGAGGACGGCGACGACGGTACCCACCAGCACGGTCTGGAAGGCCAGTGAGGCGTGCTGGTAGGTGAGGAAGGTCAGCACCTCCCCCCGCCCCCGGACATAACTCCACAGGTTCACGGGAATCCCATCGTCGGGCCGGGCCGGTCAGGGCCTGTGCGCGCGTGATCACCGGACGTACGTGCCGTCGAAGGGTAATCCATGACCTGCGTTCGGCCGGGGACCCGCAGCTCTGGAGGTGTTGCGGTGGCGGCCAATTCCTAGGCCGCGCGCTTCGGCGGGGCACTCGCGTAGTCGGCGGCGTCGCCCGCGATCACCGTGCTGGTCGTGCCGTCGACACCCACCGGGACCGCGCCGGCCAGGGTGATGCGGGTGAGCCTGCGATGCTCGCTGCCGTCGTAGTCGTCGACCGCGTAGTGCTGGGTGGCGCGGTTGTCCCAGATGGCGACGTCGCCGAGCGACCAGTCCCAGCGGGTGGTGTGTTCGAGGCGGGTGACCCGATCCTGGAACATCCGCAACAGCGCCCGCGATTCGGAGCTCGACAGCCCGGCGATCTCCTTCACGAAGCAGCCGAGCAGCAGAGCGCGTTCGCCGGTCTCGGGGTGGACCTCCACGACCGGATGCTCGGTCTCGAAGTAGGTCGACTCGAACTCGCTGCGGTAGGTGCGATCCCGGTCGTCGGGCCGGTCCTCGATGTCGGCGGCGTAGTCGTACCGATTGGTGTGCCGCGCGCGCAGGTTCTCGGCCAGCAGCTTGAGTGGCGCGGGCAGCGCGTCGTAGGCGGCGACGGTCGAGGCCCAGGTGGTCGAGCCGCCGTAGCTGGGCAGCGCGACGGCGCGCAGGATCGAGGCGCTGGGCACCCGGTCGACGAAGGTGACATCGGTGTGCCAGACGTTGGAACGGGTCTGATGTGAGTCGATGGCCAGGCTCTTCGCGCCCGCCGAGGTGACGGTGGGGTGCGGCGTGGTCGGGGTGCCGAGCAGCTGCGCGAACTCGTACTGCCCGTCTTCGGTGAGGTGGTGCTGACCGCGGAAGAAGATCACCTTGTGCTCGTGCAGCGCGGCAACCACGGTCGCGACGGTCCTGGCGTCGAGCTCGCCACCGAGCCGCACGCCCTCGATCCGTGCCCCCAGGTGCGCACCGAGCTTGACCACCCGCACCCCGGTCGCGGGGACGGCTGCGTCATCGACGGACATACGGAGGCCTTTCGCTCGAACCGGGACGTTCCGGATCACACGAAACCACCCGCGCACCGGCGCGACCAGGATTGAACTCAGCGCGAGCAGAACCCGTATCGCTCGCCCACAGCCCGTGGACGTGGCTCTTTCCGGCGTCGCGTACCTTGGTCCGCGCACCCCGGCTCGAGCGAGAGGCAAGACTCCCGAATGGTCCTCACCGACGAGCCGCTCCTGCGCTCCCCCGGCCTCTACCTGGACGGGCGCTGGGCGCGGCCGGTCCACGGCGGCACGAGGGCCGTCCACGATCCGGCCGACGGCGGCGTGCTCACCATCGTCGACGAAGCGGGCCCCGAGGACGTGGCGGCGGCGATCGCGGCGGCCCGCGCCGCCTTCGCGACCGGCGAGTGGCCCGCGACCCCGAAAGCCGAGCGCTCCGCGCTGCTGGTGCGCGTCGCCGAACTGCTCGACGCCCATCGCGACGACCTGGCCCGGATCGAGACGGCCGACACCGGCAAGACCCTGCGCGAGAGCTACCTCGACATCGACGACGTGATCGCGGTGTTCCGCTACTACGCGCACCTGGTCACCACCGACACCGACCGTCTCGTCGACACCGGGAACCCGGCGGTGATCAGCCGCGTCGTGCACGAGCCGGTCGGGGTGTGCGCGCTCATCGCGCCATGGAACTATCCGCTGCTGCAGCTGTCGTGGAAGATTGCGCCCGCGCTGGCGGCCGGCTGCACCGTGGTGGTCAAGCCCAGCGAGGTCACCCCGCTGTCGACGATCGCGCTGGTGCGCTTGCTCGACCGGGCCGGGGTACCCGCCGGCGTGGTGAATCTCGTGCTGGGCAGCGGCGATGTGGTAGGCGCCGCGCTCACCGACAGCCCGGACGTCGACCTGATCTCGTTCACCGGCGGCGCGAGCACGGGGGCGGGGATCGCGAGCCGGGCGGCCCGGCACATCACGCGCGTCGCGCTGGAGCTCGGTGGCAAGAACCCGCACCTCGTCTTCGCCGACGCCGAATTCGACAGCGCCGTCGACGCGGTACTCACCGGTGCCTTCCTGCACTCCGGTCAGGTGTGTTCGGCGGGCACGCGGCTCATCGTGCACGCGTCGATCGCCGACGAGTTCGTGGCCGAGCTCGCCCGGCGCGCGTCCGCGATCCGGGTGGGTCCCGGCAGGGATCCGTCGTCACAGATCGGCCCGCTGGTCTCCCCCGAGCATCGTGCGAAGGTGGAAGCGTATGTCGCGCTGGGCCTCTCGGAGGGCGCGCGGCTGATCGCCGGTGGCCGGCGCCCGGACGATCCCGCGCTGGCCGCGGGCAGTTACTACCCGCCCACCATTTTCGACGACTGCGATCGGTCGATGCGCATCGTCCGCGAGGAAACCTTCGGGCCCATTCTCACCGTGGAGCGCTTCACCACCGAGGCCCAGGCCGTCGCCCTCGGCAACGACACCGCCTACGGATTGGCCGCCGGTGTCCGCACCGCCGATCCGGCCCGTGGCGAACGGGTGGTCCGTGCCCTGCGGCACGGCACGGTGTGGCTCAACGATTTCGGTGTCTACACCCCGGCCGCGGAATGGGGCGGCTTCGGCCGCTCCGGCATCGGCCGCGAACTCGGACCCACCGGCCTGGCCGAATACCAGGAGACCAAACACCTCTGGCACAACACCGCACCGGCGGTCGGCGGGTGGTTCTCGGCGGGGTGAGCGCGCGATGTCCTACTTGGCGTCGCCATAGCACTGCACCACCGCTGTGGTGAAGGGGAAGCGCACCGGCGTCGGGCCGAAGGCCAGTCGGCCCGCGGTGTCGGCGGCCGCGGCGATCGCGGCGACGATCGTCGCGGACTCCTCCTCCGGACAGTGCACGATCACCTCGTCGTGCTGGAAGAAGACCATCTCGGCGCGCAGCCCGGCCTGCGCGATCGTCTGGCGGATGGCGGCCAGGACCAGCAGGGCCCAGTCGGCGGCGCTGCCCTGGACCACGAAGTTGCGGGTGAACCGGCCGCGTGCTCGCGCCGCGGGTGTCCCCGCGAAGCCCGCGCCGTTCTCGGCGAAATCCGGGGCGGTGGCCTCGACCGGCGGGCAGGTGCGGCCCAGCCAGGTGCGCACCAGACGACCTTCCTCCCCGGCGTGCGCCGCGTCGTCGACGTAGGCGACCGCGGCGGGATACTGCCGGCGCAGCGCCGCCATGTGTGTGAGGGCATCGCCGGAGGTCTGACCGTAGATGGCGCCCAACAGCGCGAGTTTGGCCTGGGCGCGGTCACCGCCGAAGCCGCGGGCCGCCAGATCGGCGTACAGGTCCTCGCCGCGACCGGCCACCTCCATCAGGGCCGGGTCGCGCGAGATCGCGGCCAGGATGCGCGGTTCCATCTGATCGGCGTCGGCGACGACCAGCGACCAGCCCGGGTCGGCGCGGATCGCCTGCCGGATCACCTTCGGGATCTGCAGGGCGCCACCACCATTGGTCGTCCAGCGGCCCGAGACCGTGCCGCCGGGCAGATACTCGGGCCGGAAGCGGCCACCGTGCACCCACTGCTCGAGCCAGGACCAGCCGTGCGCGGTGTGCACGCGGTACAGCGACTTGTAGGCCAGCAGCGGCGCGACGGCGGGATGGTCGATCTGCTGCAGTTCCCACTTCCGGGTGGAGGACACCAGGATGCCGGCCCGGGAAAACGCCTTGATGATGTCGTTGGGCAGATCGGGCCGCACCCGGACTCCGCCGCCGAAGGCTCGCGAGACCTCGTCGGCCAGTTCCGCCATCCGGCGGGGTTCGAGCGTGCCCGGAAACCGTTCGCCCAGCATCGTGTCCAGCAGCGCCCGATGGATGTCGGCCCGCCACGGAATCCCGGACCGGCCCATCTCCGCGGCGACGAGCATGCCCGCCGACTCGGCCGCCAGCAGCAGCCGCATCCGATCCGGGTGCTCGGTGCGCGCGGTCCGGGCGACCTGTCGCTCGTAGACCGCCACCAGCGCCGCGAACTCGTCGGTGCCGGGCGGCAGCGGCACCGGGCCCGAATCGAACAGCGACGGCTGGGTTTCGGCGGCCCGCACGGGAGCGTCCGGCGGGACGGCCAGCCCGTGCAGACGGGCCCACGCCGCCGCCAGCGACCGGGCCTGCCCGACCTGCCCCTCCTCGTGCCCGATCAGCAGCGCCTCGGCGGCCTCCACGTCGTAACAGCGCTCGACCCGCACCCCGGCGGCGAGCAGGGGCCGGTAGATCTCGGCGGTCGATCGCCACACCCACCGCTCGACGTCCGGGCGCGAGCGCACGGCCTCGATCAACGAGGGTTCGTCGACGATCGGTCCCGCGGGTCTGCCGTCGGCGTCCAGCGGACACAGACGCGCGCCACCCTCACCCGTCTCCGCCACTGCCCATCGCACGTGCCGAGTCTCGCATCGGGGTCCGACACAGCGCGGTCACCGTCCGGCGGCGGTGAGCTGGTGGTCGGCCTCGAGCAGCATCCACGCGCTCAGCTGCACCGACAGATCGCGGCTCAGGTTCGCCGCCGACGCGGTCTCGGGCCCTTCGAGATGCAGCAGCGAGCTCGGATACCGCACCTCGGCGATCGGGCGGGTCCAGTCCATGCCGAACAGCGGCAGCCCGTCGACCTCGGCGCGGTGTTCCCAGGCCGCCCGCGCCGACGCGTGCACGATGGCCGCGGCGGTGGTATCGCCCAGGGCGAGCGCGGTTTCGGCGAGGTAGCGCGCGAGGACACCCATGAACAACCCGGAATCGTTCGCGGCGGCCGCGAGGATCACGCCTCCGTCCGTCAGCTCGGTGCCGGTGGCCGCGACCAGTGCCGCCGCGCGGTCCCGGTGCGCGGCGTCGCCGGTGCGCACCGCCAATTCGGTTTCCAGCCCGATCGCCACGCCCTGGCAGTAGGTGTGGACGGTCCGGTCGACCCGTCCGTCGGGCTCGTGGACGCCGTCGAGGGTCACGCCGCTGACAGGATCGCGCAGGCGGGTGTGCAGGAAGTCGGCGAGCCGGCGCGCGCGGGTGAGATCGCCCAGCCGGGCCAGCGCGATCCCGGCGGGGCCGACCGCCGGGGTGTTGTAGTAGCCGTCGCCCGCTCGCCACGGGATCGCGCCGAGCTCGGCGTTCCAGCCGTCGAGCAGGGCGGATCGCAGGTCGTCGACCGCGTGGCCGAACCGGATGTCGAGCAGCCGGTCGGCGCGCTCGAGTGCCAGCGCCAGCCACGCCATGTCGTCGTAGTACCGGTTGGTCCAGCCGGTGACATTGCGGGTGCGGATCCCGAGCGCGAGGGCCGCGACCCGGTCCTTGCGGGCCGGCGTCGGATCACGGTGGGCGGCGTCGATCGCGCAGTCGACCAGGTGCGCCTGCCACCAGTAGCACCAGCGTCCGAACGACTGTTCCACCGGCGCCGCGGGCCACACCAGCGCGCCCAGGCTCCGCCGCGGCACCCCCCACAGCGAGCGCACGTGCCGCGCCACGATCGCCCGTTCCGCCAGCTCCGCCCGCTGCCCGGCCCCGACCGCACCGACGGTCGCGGGACGCCGGATCGTGCCCGCCCGCGGCGGTTGACCCAGCACCCCGACACCGATCGCGGCGCCCGCCGCGATCAGCGCACCGCGCCGGCTGATGCCCTCGTTCCGGCGAACCATCCGCTCGGATTCTCCTTCCGCACGACGACGTCCGAGCCGGGAACCGTACCGCTGGGGCCTCGGTCCGCGGTGGCCGGAACTTGAACTGTTCCGGTGTACCGCGAGAACGTTCGGCGGAGCCGGAGGCTGCCCGGCCGGGTGTCGGCCGAGCAGTCCCGGCGGGGTCGATCAGCTCAGATGGTGAACCTCCTGCTTTCCGTACACCGGTGTCGGGATCTGCTCGAAGCGGGCCTTCAACTGGAGCGCCAGATACAGCGAGTAGTGCCGGGACTGGTGCAGGTTGCCGCCATGGAACCACAGGCCCTGCTGCTGGGTCGGCTTCCACATATTGCGCAGCTCCCCTTCCCATGGTCCGGGATCCTTGGCCGTACCGGAACCGTATCCCCAGCATTTGCCGACGGCGTCGGCGACATCCTGGCCGATCAGATCGGCGGCCCAGCCGTTCATCGAGCCGTAGCCCGTGGCGTAGACGACCAGGTCGGCGGGCAGTTCGGTGCCGTCGTCGAGGATCACCGCGTCCTCGGTGAGTTCCCTGACCTGGCCGTGGGCCAAGCCGATCTCGCCGTCGGCGACGAGTTCGGCGGCGCCGACGTCGATGTAGTAGCCGGAGCCGCGCCGCAGGTACTTCATGAACAGCCCGGAGCCGTCGTCGCCCCAGTCGAGGTCGAACCCCGCGCGTTCCAGCCGCGCGTAGAAGTCGGCGTCGCGTTCGCGGATGGCGTCGTAGACCGGGATCTGGAACTCGGGCATGATCCGGTACGGCAGCGAGGCGAAGGTGAGATCGGCCTTGTGCGTCGTCATCCCGGCCGCCAGCGCCCGCTCGGAGTACAGGTCGCCCAATCCGAGTTCCATCAGCGAATCCGACTTCACGATGTGGGTGGACGATCGTTGCACCATGGTGACCTCGGCGCCGGCCTCCCACAGCGCCGCGCAGATGTCGTGCGCCGAATTGTTGGCGCCGATCACCACCGCGCGCTTGCCCGCGTACCGGTCCGGTCCGGGATGCCCGCTCGAGTGGTGCTGGTCGCCGCGGAAGCGTTCCCTGCCGGGGAAATCCGGGATGTTCGGCTTGCCCGACATGCCCGTGGCCAGCACCAGGTGCCGCGGGCGCAACACCACCGGTTCGCCGTCCCGCTCGAGCTCGACCGTCCAGGCGCCCGAGGCGTCGTCGTAGCGCGCCGAGGTGCAGGTGGTCTTGGTCCAGTAGGGCACCTCCATCACCTTCGTGTACATCTCGAGCCAGTCGCCGACCTTGTCCTTGGGCGCGAACACCGGCCAGTTGTCGGGGAACGGCAGATACGGCAGGTGGTCGTACCAGACCGGATCGTGCAGGCACAGCGACTTGTAGCGCTTGCGCCACTGGTCACCGGGCCGGTCGTGCTTGTCGACGACGAGCGCGGGAACGCCGAGCTGGCGCATCCGCGCGCCGAGCGCGATGCCGCCCTGTCCACCGCCGACGATCAGGACATACGGCTGCCGGGTGTAGCCGAGTTCCCGCTCTTCGCGTTCGCGCTGCTCGGACCAGGTCACCCGCTCCCGGTCGGCGCCGTGGCG
Organism: Nocardia sp. No.11; assembly: GCF_038752175.1. NCBI lineage: Bacteria > Bacillati > Actinomycetota > Actinomycetes > Mycobacteriales > Nocardiaceae > Nocardia > Nocardia sp. No.11. The sequence goes on from NZ_JBCGFB010000009.1 coordinate 87,595, forward strand.
CACGCCCTTGGGCCTGCGGGTCCCCTTGCCCTCCTCGTGGCCCTTCAGCTCCTGCAACGCGGTCAGCATCGTCCACGCGCCCGCGTCGGTGAGTCGCAGATGACCGACGCCGCGGCCAGCGCCGGTCTCGAAACCGATCCACGCGCTGATCACCCCGTCGGCCTCGGTGGGCGGTTCGGTGGTGTGGAATCCGGACGGATCGGTATCGGCGAGCTGGGCCCGCAGCAGGTCGGCCACGCCGGCGCGGCCCTCGACGGTCTTGATGTTCCAGGTGAACGCGACCAGGTCGCGCCAGAAGCTGTCGATGGCGAACATGCTTGCCGCCGTATCGATATCGCGTGCGGCCAGCGCCGCCTCGAACGCCGTCAGCCAGGCGTCCACCCGCTGCCGCGGATCTGCCGCGTCCGATCCGCACACCGCGGGATCGAGTGTCTGGGTCATCGAATCCTCCTCCACATTCTGTGACCTAGAGCACACGCCACCGGGGGCTGGTGGCACAATCGTTGCAGTGCGTTGCACCGCCGCTCGACCGGATGAAGGGGTGAGAATCGTGAGCGATTTCGGCGCGGTCGAACCCGGCACCGATCTGTCGGGCTACGCGCGCGATCTCATCCGGATGCACGAGGCCGTCATCGGCGGCGGCCGCTCGCCGTTGCGGCCGCGGCCACTGGTCGCGCGCTCGTGGTCGCGGGTACTGGCGGCCGGTCTCGTGCCCGATCGGCCCCGGGCCCGCACGATGCTCGGCGTGGACGACGTCGAACGGCGGCGCCGCGCATCCTCGCTCACCACGGTGATCTCGGAGCTGACGCAGACGGTGTCGTGCCTGGCCGAGGCCAGCTCGCAGCTGATGCTCGTCGTCACCGACGCCGAGGGCGTGGTGCTGTGGCGGCACGGTTCGGCGAAGGTCCGCCATCGCGCGGATTCGCTGGGGTTCCGCGAGGGCGCACGCTGGACCGAGGAGGCGGTCGGCACCAACGCGATCGGCACGGCGCTCACCGAAGCCGCTCCGGTGCAACTGTTCTCGGGCGAACACTTCGAGCAGTTCCAGCACCCCTGGTACTGCACCGCGGCACCGATCCACGACCCGCGCACCGGTGAACTCCTCGGCATCGTCGACATCAGCGGCCCCGCCCTGACCCTGCATCCGGCCGTCACCGCACTGGTCGCCACCGGCGTGCGGCTCGCGGAGGCACAGCTGTGGCGTCATCACGAAGACCGGCTCGCCCGGCTGCGCGCCGCCGCCGCGCCCGCCCTGGTCGCCCTCACCGGGCCCGCCGTGTTGGTCGACGAGCACGGCTGGGTCGCCCAGGCGATCGGCGTCACCGCCACCCGCCGGGTCGCGGCACCGCACGCCGAGCGCGCGATCACCGTCCCTGGGCTCGGCCCGTGCGTCGCCGAACAGCTCGCCGACGGCTGGCTGATCCGGCCGGACTCCGGCTCCCGCAGCACCCGGCTCGAACTCGATCTGTCCGGGCCGCCGACGATCAGCGTGCACGGCGGCGAATCCGGGTGGCGCAGTGCGCTCTCGGCCCGCCACGCCGAGATCCTGCTACTCCTGCACCTGTCCGGCCGACACGGGATGACGGTGCTCCAGCTGAGCAACGCCCTGTTCGGCGATCCGGACCACGCGGTCGCGGTCCGGGCGGAGGTCTCCCGGTTGCGGCGGGTGCTCGGCGCCGTGCTGACCAGTCGCCCCTACCGATTCACCGAATCCGTCGAGCTGACCGTCGAGCTGGGCAACGCCGAGCACCTGGCGGACTGCGACTTCGTTCGCCACACCGCGGGCCCGGCGTTGCGCGCCCTGTGTGATCCCCGGTCCGCGGCTCAGTCCTGATGCCCGGGCGTGCCTCGTTTGTGGTCGCCGAAGGGCTCGTCGCGTTCCCGCACGGCCTCTCGGAATCCGACAGTGGCCGAACGGAGTTGGAAGGCGTAGCCCTCGCGGGTGTGCCGGGAGATGCCGTCGAAGACGGTGCTGACCATGCCGGAGGTGGCGACGCCCTGGGCCAGCAGACTGGAGTTGAGGGCCAGCTTGGCCATCATCAACTGGTTGACCGGCATTCGCGCGATCCGCTCCACCAGTTCCTCGGTGCGCGCGTCGAGTTGGTCGGCGGGCCAGGACTCCACCGCCAGGCCCCATTCGGCGGCCTGCTTGCCGGTCAGGCAGTCGCCGGTGAACAGCAGGCGCTTGGCGCGCTGGTCGCCGAGGCGGTGCGCCCACATGCCCGCGGCCGGGATGCCCCAGACCCGGGTGGGCGGGTAGCCGATCTTGGTGTCGTCGGCGCAGATGATCTGGTCACTGTAGAGGGCGATATCGGTTCCGCCTGCCACGGCGAAGCCGTGCAGCTTGGCCACCGTGGGTTTGTTCGCGTGCAGCAGGCTGGCGAAGCCGCGATTGAACCGGCTCATCATGGCGTAGTCGAGCATCGGGTCCCAGGTGCCCCACGGATTGTGGTTGACCGCCTGCGCGACCGGATCGATCGCGGTGCCGGTGACCTCGTCGGAACCGCCGGCACTCGCGAAACCCTGTTCGGCGAACATATCCAGGTCGTATCCGCCGCAGAAACCCTTGCCGCGGCCGGAGACCAGGATGACGTGCACGCGGGGATCGAGATCGGCCCGCTCGACGGCGTGCGCGAGATCCACCGGCGTATCCGGGGTGATCGCGTTGCCCTTGTCCGGCCGGTCGAAGGTGATGCGCGCGATGCGGCCGTCCCGCTCGTAGGTCAGCGTGCGGTACTCCCGCTCGGCACCGGGGTCGGGCCGGTCTCGCCACGGGGAATCGGGGCCCTCGGTCCAGTTCTCGTACCATGCCGCGGGCCGCTGACCCGCGTGGGAATCGTAGTCGGGCACGGTGACCTCCTGAGGACGCGGAACGTGACGGCCAGCCCGATGCTATCGGCAGGCCGACGCGGGCCCGGCGGGATCGGCTAGGCCGGGTAGGTGCGGATCTCGGTCGCCTTGACCGAGGCCCACAGCGTCGTCCCGCCGTGCAGGCGCAATTCGGCGACCGTCGCGGGGGTGACCTCGGCCAGCACCGGGGGCGCGCCGTCGAGCCGCACCCTGGTGAGGTGCGCGTGCTGTTCGATCCCGGTCACCGTGGTCTGCCAGGTGTTGCGCGGACTGCCGACGGGCGGCTCGGGGTACAGGCTCACCGCGTGCGGGGCGAACGCGAGATGGACTGCGCCCGAAGCGGGTTCGGCGATCGTGAGCGCACCGCCGCCGTCGAGCCGGACCGTCGTGCCGTCGGCGGTGCCGCGATAGAGGTTCAGCCCCACCAGCTGGGCGACGTAGTCGGTGCGTGGTCGCTGGGCGACCTCGCGCGGCACGCCTTCCTGCACGACGCGGCCGTTCTCGATGATGACCAGGCGGTCGGCCAGGATCATCGCGTCCAGCGGGTCGTGGGTCACCAGGACGGTGTGGCCGGTGAATTCGCCGAGATGACGGGCGAGTTCGGCGCGCACCTGGAGCCGGGTGGCGGCGTCGAGCGCGGCCAGGGGTTCGTCGAGCAGCAGCAGCGCGGGCTCGGTGGCCAGCGCGCGGGCCAGCGCGACGCGTTGGGCCTGGCCGCCCGAGAGCGAGCGGGGTTTGGCCGCCAGCTGCTC